>CALJEO010000156.1 GCA_938073845.1 uncultured archaeon | reverse complement strand
TTCTGAACTATGCAGTCATTTATCACCAGCACGGCCCCTCCTCTTATCCTGTTGGTCTCAACCCTGGCCAGGTTCCTGAAGGAGGATACCTCCTCCCTCTCGGTCGGGGGCCCGGTTATCTCCACGGGTAGGTTCATCACGGCCCTCCTGACCTCCTCGGGCTCTGAGTTGTACTGGAGGTGGGCTATCCTCCTGTAAAGGAAGACCTCCTCAACGTACCTCTCAACCTCCTCATGCGTGGGCATGTACCTATCCAATCCGAGCCTCTGCCTTATGTAATCAGCCATGATGACACTCATAGCTCCTTCAGTACCTCCTGCAGTCCTTATGGGACCGTTGTAGTATACGGAGAGGTAGCTTCTCCCTCCGGAACCCTTAACCTCGACCTTGTTTATCCCCTCTATTGGAGCGGAGACAGTGGCATCTGTTATTATCGCCATCCCCACCCTGAGGGCGAGCTCAGCCCTCTCCCTATTGCTCAGCCTCATCTCTAGCTTCTCCTCACCCCTCCTCGGCAATATCTCGCTTATCACCCTGAAAGCGGTCTCAACCTTGCTGCCCGTGATCTCGAGCCAGTGCCTGACCCTCTCCCCTATGGACTCGCTTCCGAAGAGAGCAGCTATCCTCTCGTGAAGCTCGTTCGCTATACCTATCTCAACATCCTCCTTGGGGTCGAGGCCCAGGGATCTGGCTTCCCTAGCCACTGAGAGCGCTTCCTCGAGCCCCCTCCTCAGGGATCCGAAGTACTCGTCCATCAGCTGATCGGGGAGGAAGCGTGTATAAATCAGCGACCCTCCCCATCACCTCCGCTTTTATAGTGAGCCCTCGGTATGACCTGTGATAGTATGGGAAGGAGGAAGAGGAGGACCACCTTTCCGATCAGAAGGAGAAGGAAATCCGTTTTCCTCAGGTGCCCCTCCTGTCAGCATAATTCGATAACGGTGGAGATAAGCAAGAGGGATGCCAAGGCCGTGATAAGGTGCTTCAACTGCGGTCTCGTTAGGGAGATGGGGCTGAAGCCGGGAGAGGGTAAGTTGGATGTCTACACGAGGTTCTTCGATGCCTTCGTTGAGAGTCAGCCGTGAACAGGGGCTTCGAGGAACTTTGGCTCATCAACCACCCTGGTGTCCTCGTAGGCCCTCCTGAGGGCCTGCACGTTGACGTCAGCGGCCCTCCTCAGTATGCCCCTTATCGCCCTCTCAGCGCTCTCCAGTGAGAAAAGGCCTGTTCCCTTGACCAGAGCTCCTACCATGGCTGAATTGGGTATTGGGAGACCCGCTACCCTCAGATCGAGCTCTATGCTTATGGCTGTAGCGTCCACAAATGCAAGCCTGCTAACCCTGGCTGGTAGAGGCATCCCGCTCAGATCGTGGGGCGCGTTCACTATCACAGCTGTGCTCGGCTTGACTCCCCTCCAAGCGGATTCCATCCTCAGGAACATGGGGTCCATCAGAACGAGCACATCAGGCTCATATATCTGGCTCCTCAGCCTTATGGGGGAGCTACCTATCCTGGTGAAGGCAGTGACCGGAGCGCCCCTCCTCTCAGCCCCGAAGAAGGGGAAGGCCTGAGACCACTTCCCCTCTAGGAAAGCAGCCCCCGCAGCTATCCTAGATGCGAGAACAGCTCCCTGTCCTCCCCTTCCGTGCCACCTTATCTCCACAACCTCCTCCAAGCCCATCCCCTCAAGTGATGGATGTAAACTTTAAAAACGATGGTCGCGGGGTTGGAGGGAAGAGCGTTCCCTATGGGGGTGCCTGGTTGGTAGAGTCAGAGGATGAGGGTATCACCCTAAGGGGGGATGAGGTCCCCCCGGAGCTCGAGGAGGAGATTTCCATCGAGGAAGGAAGGAAGAGGGCCAAGAGACTCGTGAAGATAAACGTTGAGGAGAACCTAATGGTGCCGAAGCATGAGATAGTCAGCGAGGAGGAGAAAAATGAGTTGATAAGGAGATATGGTCCACTGGAGCTCTTCCCAAAGATGTTAGCGAGCGATCCCATGGTGGAGAGGTTGGGAGCTAAGCCGGGGGATCTGATAAGGATCCATAGGGAGGAGGGGATCTACTACAGGTACGTGGTCGGTGAGAGGAGATATTAGGGGTGACAATTTGCTATCGAAACGGAATCATGTTGATTTTTATCCCATCGTCAAGGCCTACTTCAGGGAGAGGAGCTTAGCTGACGTGCAGATAGAGTCCTTCAACAGGTTCCTCGAGAGGGGTATTCAGGAGGTGGTCGATGCCTTCAAGGAGATAGAGCTTGTCGAGAACTACAAACTCATCTTAAGCAGGGTTTACGTTGGAAGGCCTGAGATAGATGAGTACGATGGCTCATCCCTCCCAGCGATGCCGAGCGAGATAAGGCTCAGGAACGCTGACTACATAGCTCCTATAGAGCTTGAAGTGAAGGTTTACGCTGGGGGCATGGAGCTGAAGACTGAAAGGGTCAGGATAGGCCACCTACCCATGATGGTGAAGTCCAAGGGGTGCTACCTACACGGGCTGGACGAGAGGAAGTTGATAAGCAAGGGGGAGGACCCTAGGGATCCAGGGGGTTACTTCATAATAAATGGGTCGGAGAGGGTCCTCGTTATGAGGGATGATACTGCCCCGAACAGGGTCATAGTGGAGCAGACAGTGGCTGAGAACAAGCCCTACTCCCACGTGGCTCAGATAGTATCGGCCAGGGCCGGCCTGAGGACCAGGCTCTACCTGGAGTACTACATGAGGGACGGTACGATAAAGGCATCCACAGGAGCTCTTAGGGGGATACCTGTGGCCATGCTCCTCAAGGCCCTGGGCCTGGAGAGGGATGAGGACATAGTCGACGCTGTATCCTCGGTCGATGAGGAGATAAGGAACGAGTTCCTCTACAGCCTGGATGACGTGCAGAGAAGGGCTGAGGAGGAAGGAACATCTGGAATGATAAATCAGGAGGAGGCCCTTGATTACATAGGAAGGAGGCTCATTCAAGCGGTCCCAAGGACTGATAGGATAAGGTATGCGAAGGAGTACCTGAAGAACAACTTCCTACCTCACATAGGGACTAGCGAGGAGGACTTCATCGTCAAGGCCTACTTCCTGGCTAAGATGATAGAGAAGCTCCTTAAGGTGGTCAGGGGGAAGCTCGAACCCGATGATAAGGACCACTTCTCCAACAAGAGGCTCAGGTTGGCTGGAACCTTAATGCAGGAGGTCTTCAGGGACTCCTTCTATCAGCTCGTCAGGAGGCTTAAGGAGAAGGCTGATGAGCAACTGAGCAGCGGTGTTTACGATCTCAACATAAGGAGGATAATCCAGAGCCAGAAGCTAGTCACTCAGAGGATACTGAGGGCCGTTGCTACGGGAGCCTGGCCGAGTGGAGACTTGGGGGTAAGCCAGAACCTGGAGAGGACGAATTACATAGCTACGCTTCACCACCTCAGGAGGGTGAACTCCCCCCTTCCAGCTGGCCTCCCGCTGCACGAGGTGAGGCAGATACACGGCACGAGCGTGGGTAGGCTCTGTCCCCTGGAGACCCCGGAGGGGACAAATGTGGGGCTCGTGAGGAGTCTGGCCATATTCTGCGATGTCACCTTCGGGACGGATCCCGAACCAATAGTGGATATCATACTGAGCCGAGGGGCCAAGCCCGCCAGGAACGCCAAACCTAAGGAAGTGGGCAGCTTAACTCCTGTCTACGTTAACGGGAGGCTAGTGGCTTTCACGGATAAGCCGGAGGATCTCGTGAGGTTCCTGAGGGAGAGGAGGAGCGAGCTTAGCACGGAAGTCAACTTCATATACAACAGGGAGGAGAACGCCGTCTTCGTGAACGCTGATGCTGGGAGGATGAGGAGACCCCTCATCCCCATCAGCAAGCTTAAGGAAGCTATTGAGCTGCTCCCCAAGGTTGAGGCTGGGGAGCTAAGCTTCACGGACCTAGTAAAGATGGGGATAGTTGAGCTGCTTGATGCTGATGAGGAGGAGTACGCTGTCGTAGCTCAGAGCATGGATGAGGTGGGGGATCACACGCACCTGGACCTCGCCCCCTACGCCATGTTCGGTGTCGCAGCCTCCCAGATACCTTACGCTGAGCATAACAACATACCCAGGGACATAATAGGGGCCAACATGGTCAGGCAGGGCCTGGGTGAGTACCTAGCGAACTGGAGGCTGAGGTTCGATAGCAGGGCCTTCCTGATGTTCTACCCCCAGAGGCCCATCGTTGGGACCAGAGGAGCTGAGATCACGGGCTACAACTACAGGCCCTCGGGCCAGAACCTGATTGTGGCTTTGCTCCCGATGGACGGCTACAACATGGATGACGCGCTGGTCATGTCAAGGGGTGCCATAGATAGAGGGGCAGCCAGGGCCGTGTTCTTCAGGACCTACGAGTCCGAGGCCAGGAGGCACGCGATAATAGAGGGGGATAAGTTCGAGAACCCCGCTCTCCTGAAGAAGGTATCCGGTAAGAAGGAGGAGCAGTACTACCAGAAGCTGGGAGAGGATGGTATAGTCGATCCCGAGACTTACGTTGAGGGAGGGGATGTCCTAATAGGTAAGACGAGCCCCCCCAGGTTCTCCCCGGAGCTAACGGTAGGTACGGGCTACCCTCAGTACACGTTCGAGAGGAGGGACACCTCCGTCTCCATGAGGGCCTGGGAGAGGGGGGTCGTTACAGACGTGCTCCTGGTCACGAAGACGGGAGGGGAGAAGCTCGTCAGGGTCAACGTGAGGGAGACGAGACCTCCGGAGCTAGGGGATAAGTTCGCGACTAGGCATGGGCAGAAGGGGGTATTGGGAATGATATACAGGCAAGAGGACATGCCCTTCACGGCAGAGGGGATAGTGCCTGACCTGGTGCTGGATCCCCATGCGATACCATCTAGGATGACGATAGGCCAGCTCTATGAGATAATAGCTGGGAAGGTGGGCGCCCTTGAGGGGAGGTTCGTTGATGGCACTCCCTTCATGTCCGAGCCGGTGGAGGACCTGATGGAGGCCCTGGTTAAGCTGGGCTTCGAGTACGGCGGTGAGGAGATCATGTATGATGGGAGGACGGGGAGGATGATAAGGGCTCCCGTCTTCATAGGGATAAGTTACTATCAGAGGCTGAAGCACATGGTGAGGGACAAGATACACGCCAGGGCCAGGGGTCAGATGCAGCTTCTCACGAGACAGCCCGTTGAGGGCAGGGCCAGGGGAGGAGGGCTCAGACTGGGCGAGATGGAGGGGGAGGTGCTTATATCCCACGGGGCCGCTTCCGTGATGAGGGATAGGTACGTCGATCAATCGGACAAGACCATAGTCTACGTCTGTGAGGAGTGTGGGACCATCGCTTTCTTCAATCAGAAGACCAATGAGTTCTTCTGTCCGAGGTGTCAGTCATCAGTTGAGGTCAAGCCCCTGATCACGAGCTACGCATCGAAGCTGTTCATAGAGGAGCTGATGAGCGGACACATAGACGTCAGGCTGAGTGTGAGTGAGGAAATTTGAGGTGATCGCATGTCTCTCATATGGGAACCGGTTCCGGAGGAAGGGATATTTCCATATAAGCTTAATAAAGTGATCTTCGGGCTCATCTCACCATCAGATGCCAGGAAGATAGGGTTCGTAGAGATCACAGAACCCACGGCTTATGATGAGGGAGGCCTTCCCGTCCAGGGGGGTGTCCTTGACCCTAGGCTCGGAACGATCAACCCGAGGCAGAGGTGCCCCGTCTGCGGGAACCTCCCCAGGAACTGTCCGGGGCACTTCGGCAGGATAGAGCTTGCTATGCCCGTGGTACACATAGGCTACGTCAAGAGGATAAAGGATGCCCTGAACACCGTCTGCCATAAGTGTGGGAAGGTTCTGCTCCCCCAAGATAAGAGAGCTTACTTCATAGAGAAGGCTCGTGAGTACTCTAAGGAGAACCCTGAGAAGGCCGTGGATGATGAGCTCGTTAGGGTCGTGAGGGATTACGTGAAGGCTTACGTGAGGAAGCATAGGAAGTGCCCTCACTGCGGAGCTCCCATCCACAGGGTGGAGCTCGAGGAGGTCTATAAGTTCATCGTGAGGGAACCGGAGCCCAGGAGGCTCTGGCCAAACGAGATAAGGGATATCCTTGAGAGGGTTAGCGATGACGATTCCCTCCTCATAGGGTTCGATCCTGGGAAGGCCAGGCCTGAGTGGGCTATCCTCACCGTGCTGCTAGTGCCCCCCCTCACAGCCAGGCCCTCGATATACCTGGAGACGGGGGAGAGGTCCGAGGACGACCTGACCCACATACTGGTCGAGCTCCTCAAGGCCAACAGGAAGCTAAGCAATTCAAAGAAGATGGGGGCACCTGTGAGCATGGTGGAGAGTGAGTGGGACCACCTGCAGTACTGGGTAAGCGTCTTCTTCAACAACGCCACTGCCAATATGCCCATAGCGATGCAGAAGGGGACGAGGAGGCCGCTGAAGTCCCTCTTCCAGAGGCTCAGCGGGAAGGAGGGAAGGCTGAGGAAGAACCTAATAGGGAAGAGGGTTAACTTCTCAGCTAGAACTGTGATCTCCCCTGATCCTATGATAGATGTGGATGAGGTTGGCGTCCCCGTCGAGATAGCGATGGTCCTTACCGTTCCAGAGTACGTTAACGAGAACAACATAGAGAGGATGAAGGAGATCGTGATGAGGGGGCCAGATGAGTACCCGGGAGCGAACTCGATAAGGAAGGGAGGGATCACCCCTATCAGCTTGAAGATACTCCAAAGGAAGGGTAAGGATGCCTTGAAGGAGGCAGCTGAACAGCTGGAACCTGGAGATGTCGTTGAGAGGCACCTGATGGATGGCGATTACGTGGTATTCAACAGGCAGCCCTCCCTGCACAAGCTGTCCATGTTGGGACATAGGGTGAAGGTGCTCCCAGGAGCCACCTTCAGGCTCCACCCAGCCGTCTGCGTCCCTTACAACGCTGACTTCGATGGGGATGAAATGAACCTCCACGTCCCTCAGATACTCGATGGGAGCGTTGAGGTGAGGGAGCTTATGGGGGTTAAGTACAACATGCTCTCCCCCAGGACAGGGGGCTCGATAGTAGGCGCTAGGCAGGACTTCGTGACGGCCCTCTACATGATAACCAAGAAGGACTCCCTGTTCGATAAGAAGGAAGCTACTAGGATACTCTCAAGAGCAGGAATAACGAATCTTCCAGAACCAGCTATAAAGAGACCTAGAAGGCTATGGACGGGTAAGCAACTCATATCAGTGCTCCTTCCGAGGGACCTCGACTTCGAGGGCATCTCTAAGTCAGCGGCTAAGGAGTGCAAGGACCCCTCCTGTCCCGGCGATGGCTACGTACTGATAAGGAAGGGAAACATCCTCTCCGGCGTCCTGGATGATAACATAGTGGGTACGCTCATCAAGGGGAGACTCACGCTAATAGATGTGCTCATCAGGGACTATGGAGAGGAATTGGCCATGGATTTCCTGAACAAGCTGCTCAAGATAGCGGCCAAGGAGGTGCTCCTCTACGGTATATCCAACTCGCCCAAGGAGCTCATGGT
>CALJEO010000155.1 GCA_938073845.1 uncultured archaeon | reverse complement strand
ACGGATGGCAGGAAGCTCATGGAATCGATCAGAAGGGCATCCGAGAGGAAGCCTGTTGTTGTTCTGAAGGGAGGGAGGACGGAATCCGGTAGCAGGGCTGTGAGGAGTCATACTGGATCCCTAGCTGGGAGCAGCGACGTGTTTAACTCCGCTGTGAGGCAGAGTGGAGGAGTTTTGGTGGGCGATCTGATCGGGTTCTTGGACTCGCCAGTAGCGCTCGCCTCACAGCCCCCCGTCATGGGAAGTAGGGTAGCAGTGATAACCAACGGTGGAGGCTTCGGTATACTCGCTGTCGATGCCCTCGAATCCCTGGGGTTCCAGCTGAACACACCATCGGAGGAGCTCGAGAGGAGGTTGAGGCAGGTACTCCCTCCCTACTATCCGGTGGGAAACCCAACGGATCTCACGGGCGATTCCACACCCGAGCAGTTCCTGGAAGTGGGTAGGATTTTCTCGGAGAGCGGTGAGTATGATGCGATCCTCCTGATCCCTCTGCTCGGAGTACCGGCTATGGTACCTAAGAGGGTCCTGGAGACTTTATCTGAGCTCCTGAAGAGCTCAAAAGTACCTCTGATCGCAGTAGCTGTCCCTACCACGGAGGAAGTAGGGGAGGTCCTCAGTGAACTGAAGAGGAGGGGAATGCCGATATTCCCGACTCCGGAGAGGGCCGCTAATGCTCTCCTCTCACTGAGACAATACGGTGAGTTCCTGAAGAAACTCACCTCGACGAATCTCACCCGAGCCTCTCATGGATCTTAGCTGATCTTCACATAAATTTATGGTTTCCATTGGACCTGGCTATGCAATGAATGTTTTTATCTCACACGCGTATAGCATTCAGGTGACTTCATGTCAGGTTTCTGGGATAGGCTCAGGGCGAATATAGAGGCCAAGCTGAGCAAGCTACTCGATAGGTTTGAGGACCCCAGGGAGCAGCTAGACTACGCTTACGATAAGTTGGTTCAACAGCTCCATAATGTGGAAATAGCCCTCTCCAGGGCCATCGCAGCTAGGAAGAAGCTTGAGTTTGAGCTGGAGAGGTTGGATGAGAAGATAAGGGATATGGATGAGAAGGCGAAGAGAGCCCTGAAGGTCGGGAGGGAGGATCTGGCGAAGCAGGCGCTCGAGAGGAAGCTCGTGTTATCGCAGCAGAGGAGCTCCCTCGAGAAGAGGATAGGCAGCATGAAGGAGGATGAGGAGAAGCTCCTGGCCGTTAGGGATAACTTGAGGACGAAGATAGATCTTTTTAAAGCCAAGAAGGAGCAGCTGAAGGCAGAATATGAGGCCTCGAAGGCTCAGGTTGAGGTTCAGGGTATGGTGACGGGCTTATCGGAGGACTTCACCTCAGCTGCTAGGATAATAGAGAGGTCCGAGGAGAAGGTGAATGAGATGAAGGCGAGAGCAGCAGCCCTGGATGAGCTCATAGCCACGGGAGGGGCACTCGATCTTCTCGAGCCTGAGGAAAGGGATGCCATCGAGAGGGAGCTCGGTAAGATGGAGCTCCGAGCGCAGCTCGAGGAGGAGCTGAGGAGGCTCAAGGAGGAGGTAGGGGGTTAGTTGCCCTCCCTTTCGGATATCCTTTCTTACTTATTGGCAGCAATACTCATATTTTTTGGATTAATCTTCCTAATAGCAAGCGCTCTTGATCCCATAAGGATACTGCCGGGGCTCTCGATACTGGCTGTGGCGGGGCTCCTGCTCTACCTGAGGCACAGGGTGGAGGAGGCTAAAGCCCTTGAGGAGAGGCTCGAAGCTGCAGTAATAAGGCTCGCTAGGAGGAAGGGAGGCTTCATCTCAATAGCGGACGTATCTTCTGAGCTCAACATACCCATCGATACGGCTAGGAAGCTCCTGGAGAGCCTGGAGAGGAAAGGAGTAGCCTTCTTAGATTTCAAAAAGATCGGGGATGAGGGTGTGGAGGTTTACAGGATCCTGGGGGTTGATGAGGAAAGTTAATCAGGATACCGGGGTCCCGGGAGGCACCCTCTCCTCCGGCCCTATGATGACAGGCCTTCCATCCACCACAGCCGCTAGGAGCATCCCCTGAGACTCCACCCCCATGAACTTCCTCCTCTCGAGGTTCGCGACCACCACTATCTGCCTGCCCAGAAGGTCCTCTGGCTCGTAATGCTCAGCTATCCCCGCCACTAGCTGTCTCCTCTCACCACCTAGGTCGACTAACAATCTAACCAACTTCCTGCTTCCTTCTATCCTCTCCGCCTCCAATATCTCCCCGATCCTGATGTCCAGCTTTTTGAACTCCGAAAACGGGACCTGGGACATGGAGTCACCTGACCATCCGTGTGGTCATACTTTTTAAAGGAATGCTGAGCACTAGTCATGCTGAGACCTGAAGAGGTCCAAATGAGAGGTGATGTTAATGGCTAAGATGTCGATAACAGCCCTAGGAGGTACCAGGGAAGTCGGTAAGAGCGCAATACTGCTCGAAGCCGGTAAGACAAGGGTCCTGCTCGACTACGGGATGAAGCTCATACCCAAGCGACATCCTGAGTTCCCCCCAGTGCCGGATGAGTTGGATGCGGTGCTGCTCTCCCATGCCCACCTGGACCACTCTGGCTCCCTGCCGAGGCTCGTAAGCCACAGGAAGGAGGTTCCCATATACGCGATGGACATAACGAAGCATTACGCGGAGCTCCTACTGTACGATACTATAAAGGTCGCGAAGGCAAGGGGCCACGACGTGGGTTATGGGGCTAAGGAAATAGATAAGACCCTAAAGAACTTCAGGCAGGTGGAGTTCAACGTCCCCTTCAGGGTTGGGGATTTGGAGGTTACGGCAATAGATGCTGGCCATATCCCAGGGAGCGCAATGTTCCACATAAGCTACGACGGTACCTCCCTGCTCTACACGGGGGACTTTAACACCGTGGAATCCAGGTTGATGCCTCCCGCGCGCGTTGAGGACTCACCCAGGGTGGACATACTGATCACCGAATCCACGTACGCGAGGAGGGAGCATCCCCCAAGGGATAGGCAGGAGGTACTGCTCAGGGATACCGTCATGGAGACGATAAGAGAGGGGGGTATTGCGATAATAGCTGGCTTCGCGATAGGAAGGCTGCTCGAGGTGGCCATGGCCCTCAGGGCCAGGGGGTTCAGGGGGGACCTCTTCCTGGACGGAATGGCCAGAAAGAGCACTGAGCTAACGGTCGAGTTCCCGAACAGGGTGAGGGATTACGATGAGATGAGGATGACAGTAAGAAGCCTCCTTCCAGTGAGGGATTGGGGGATGAGGGAGAGGATCTCAAGGAGTCCGAGTGTCATCCTCACTACATCCGGAATGCTTGAGGGAGGCCCCGTGCACTACTACCTGAGGGAGAGGAAGGAGGATGAGAACAGCACCCTAACCCTAACCGGGTATCAGGTCGATGGTTCCGAGGGAAGGAGGCTACTGGAGGAGGGGAGGATCGAGATAGAGGGGGAGGATAACTGGGTGAACATGAAGGTCAATCAACTCAACTTCTCAGCGCACACCAGCAGGTCTGGTATCCTGAAGCTGATCCGAGAGCTCGAGCCCAGGGAGGTGATCGCCGTTCACGGTGATGAAACCACAG
>CALJEO010000154.1 GCA_938073845.1 uncultured archaeon | reverse complement strand
GGAGGTGAACCTCTCAGGATCCACCTTCATCGGATTCACCCTTATGCTCGGGATGGGCCTCCTGGCCATGAAGGAGAGCAGGGTCTCGTACTCATCCCCCAGCAGCGCCCTGTACCTCCTCTCGAACTCCGGTTTTATCAGACCCTCCGGTATGACCATCGGGATTAGGAGCGGCTTAGCTTAATATCCTCTAACGATCCCTTAGCTGGGATATCATGGAGGAGCTCAGGGAGCTAGCGATGGTTTTGGCTGCTGAGAACGCGCTGAAGTACGGGAAAGCTGAGGTAAGCGCCGTAGTAGGAAAGATACTCCACATGAAACCGGAGCTCAAGCCTAGGGTTAAGGAGCTCATCCCCACAATTGAGGAAGTTGTGAAGCAGGTCAATGAGATGCCCAAGGAGGCTCTTGAGGGGCTATCGGCCGGGGTAAAGAGGAGGAGGAGGGAGGAGGTGAGGAAATGGCCTCCCTTAACAGGGGCTGAGGAGGGAAAGGTGGTCACCAGGGTGGCGCCGGAGCCCAATGGCTACCCAACGCTCGGCCACGCGAAGGGGCTGCTGGTCCCGTTCATCTACGCCAGGCTCTACAAGGGTAGGTTCCTCCTCAGGTTCGAGGACACCAACCCCAGGGTGGAGAGGTTAGAGTATTATGAGGCGATAAGGAGTGAGTTCGCTAAGCTCCTTGAAGCATGCGAGGAGGAGCTCGGGCTCTCCCCTGGAAAGTGGGACGAGGAGATCATAGAGTCCTACCACCTCCCTGAGATGTACGAGCTCGCGGAGAGTATGATAAGCCGGGGCGATGCCTATGTCTGCACTTGTCCAGCCAATGAGGTGAGGAAGAGGAGGAAGTTGGGTATCGAGTGCGAACACAGGAGCCAATCTGCCGAGGAGAACCTAGAACTTTGGGAGAAGATGCTCGATGGAACCTTCAGGGAAGGGGAAGCCCACCTAAGGATGAGGACGAATATGAGGCACCCGAACGTCACGATGAGGGATCCCGGGATATTCAGGATAATCGAGGCGGAGCACCCCATACACGGGGACAAGTTCAGGGTCTATCCCGTCTACGATTTCTCAGTGAGCGTCATGGACTCATTGACGGGGGTGACGCACGCCTTCAGGAGCAAGGAGTTCGAGCCTCACGTCGATGTGCAGAGGCAGATAGTTAGGAAATTGGGGCTCAGGGAATATGAGATGATTCAATTCGGGAGGATAACTGTTGAGGGAATCCCTCTATCCAAGAGGTACATAAGGCCATTGGTGGAGAGCGGCATCCTGGAGGGATGGGACGATCCCAGGATCCCCACCCTGAGGGGGTTGTTCAGGAGGGGAATACTCCCTAGAGCCATAGTGAGGTTCTTCTATGAGCTTGGTCCGAGCAAGGTTGACGCGACGATCAACATGGAGGCCATAGCATCTATAAACAGGAAGATAGTGGACCCGGTGGCTAGGAGGTACATGTTCGTCCCGAATCCCGTGAGGGCCAAAGTAGAGGGGTTGAGCACCCCGGTTAAAGCTAGCGTGGAGGTGCATCCTGATTCAAAGGAGACGAGGGAGGTGAGGTTAGAGGAACCGGAGGTATTCATACCCTCCTCTGACTCAGCTGGTCTGAGTCCGGGAGACGAGCTGAGGTTGAGGGGTTTAGTCACAGTCACCGTGAGGAGCGTGAACCCGGATGAGGTGTCCTTGAGGGTCAGTGAGGAGCAGAAGGTCAAGGGAGTGAAGATAGTGCAGTGGGCTCCCGTCAGGAGCGGAGTGCCCGCGAGGCTCCTCTTACCCGAGACACCTTACAGCTTCAAGATACTCGGAGGTTACGGCGAACCGGCCCTGAGGGAGATAGGGGAAGGTGAGATCGTTCAGTTCGTCAGAGTCGGTTTCGCCAAGCTTGATAGGAGGAACCCACTCACCTTCATCCTATCCCACGAATGACCTAACTTAGTGTAGATATCTTGTCTTCAAAGAGCCTGGTACCAACGTACTACTGCGCTATTAACTGCGGTGAGATCCATTTAAAAAGCCTCACTACAACTGAGGATGAAGGGTCGTTAGATGAGGGGGAAGCTGTCCCTTTTGCTGCTGCTACTCGTGACAACTATCAGCGCGAGCGGCTTCGATTTCTCCCCATCAGAGGTTTCCAGCGTGAGGACCTATAGCTACAAGCCTCTTTTCACCGTACCAACGCCTGTAATTCACAGCAACACGATTTACGCAGCGGGCGGCCAGGGCGATGCTCTACTCGCGATATCCTTGAGGGGTGAGCTGCTCTGGTCCCAGAGGGTAGGGGGGTTCATCGCGACGCCCCCACTCCTGATCCCCGATGTGGCTCTGGGTCCTACCTTGAGGGGAGCATGGGTAGTGGTTCTGACGGAATCCCAGGAGCTGAGGGCTTACGATGCTAAGACAGGAGCTCTCAGGCTCTACGGTTTGAGCGTGCCCTCACTACCTGCTAGAGTACCGCTTCAGTACGCGGGGGATGGCAGGACGGTGATACTCCCCCTTCAGAGCTCAGTTCAGGCGGTGGACATCAGGACCAAGGGTGAGATATTTTTCAAGAATTTAACATTTAGAGTAGCTTCTGTTAAATACATAGATGGTAAGCTGCTGGGGGTAGGGGAGAGTGAGGTGGCTCTCTTGGACATGAAGGGGAACCTGAGATGGGGGAGGAGCTTCGGCATCGGAATAGAGGCCTTTGGGGTGGACTCGAAATATTTAGCTTTACTACTGAAGAATAATACCCTTATCTCGTTGGATATGGAGAGCGGATCTCACCTTTCAAAGCTGGATCTATCAGATAGCCTGGGCTACACGGTTCCCAAGGGCGAGTTCCCCCTCGTGGGAGGGATAGCGACATTAACGGGGTCCAAAGGGGTAATACTTCAGGTGGATCTGAGGGGAATGGTGCTGAGGAGAACCGTAAAGGCGTTTATTGAACCCGTAAAGCAGCCCATGATTGTGGAGAATGCCCTCTTCTACTTCGGTAGAGGAGGTCTGGTGAGGGTCTATCACCTGCCCTCGGGGATAAGACTATTTGACCTCAAGCTGGGAGCGGAACTGGGGAGTGATGCTGCTCTCCAAAAGGATCCCGCTAATAGGAGCTATTATCTAACTGTCTTCGACAATTCCGGGAGCTTAAGGATCCTGAGATTTCCTGAACTTTGGATAAAGCTGCTTGATGTGAGGGAGGAAGGGGGAGGTTACCTGATAGAGGGTTACGTCTGCAGCACGGCAGCGATGGGATCACCAGCTTCCGTCAGCATCTACACGCTAGACTCCGAGGCTAAGCCCCTGGGGGAGAAACGGATAGGCTCGATAAGCCCGGGGCAGTGCGGGTCCAGGTTCTCCACGTTCCTACCATCGAGCGGAGCCATCGGCCTCGTATCAGGAGACTTCAGGTTCCCACCGAACTTGGTGATAGGCATGAGTCCTGAGGAATGGATCTCCATTCGTCCTGGGGCTGTAACAACTACGACAAAACCTGAAGTAGTACCTTCCCTCAGCTACGAGGCTCCCAAGGAGCTCAAAGTAGGGGAGGAACTCGTGGTGAGACTCAGGGGAGTCAACGGGTGGAAAGCAACGAACCTGACCCTCCTGCTGACGGGGGAAGGTGTGGAGGAGAGGGTTGTCAGGCTGGAGGCCGGTTACGGGGAGGCCTTCGATCTTCGGCTGAGTAGTATCGCGAAGAGGGAATCCGAGGACGTTAGATTGATCCTAATAGGGGATGGGGAGATCCTTCTCGAGGAATTCCTGCCCCTGAGAATAGAGAGAGGCAGGTTGATCGAGTCCCTGCAAGCTCCTCCGCGGGTCGAAGTTAACGGGAGCCTCGAGGTCAATCTAACCCTGGTGAACAGGTATGAGGATGGTCAGCGGTTCAGGGTAATCATCAGCTTGGGAGATCTGAGGGAGGAGAGAGTCACTGTGCCCCTAGCTGCAGGGGCCTCTCAAAAGCTGAACTTCAGCTTGAGGCTGAGTGCTAGCGGGAGTTTACAATTAGTGGCTTCCGTTCTATCCCAGGATGGCACGAAATTGGAGGAGCAGAGTGCACCTGTACTCGTGGTTCAGCCTGAGGCTCGACCCCCAACGACTCAACCACCAGTGACTCCCACACAAGCGGTAACTCTCCCGATACCCCTAGAGTACTTGGTCTCAGCAGCTGTGGCGCTTGTAGCAGTCATCTCAGCGGCCTTACTGTTGAGACCGAGGAAGCCTAAGAAGAGAGTCGAGGTAGTGGTCCCTGAGGTGGTTCCTCCCTTAGAGGTTCCGGAGGAGGCCCCCCTGGAGTATCCCCTGGAGGAAATCCCGTTCGAGTGGGAGGAAGTGAAGCCTACCGTGCCTGAGGTGATTGAGAAGCCCGAGGCACCGGTGGAACTGGAGAGGCCTATTGTGCCTGAGCTCAAACCTCCTGCTGAGGAGGTAGAGCTCCTGGAGAATGAGTTAAAGGCCTTGAACACGAGGCTTGAGGATCTGAAGAGGAGGCTGGAGAGCGTAGAGGACTTATTAGGGTTCGAGGTGTCCCCCTACAGGATGGTAGATGCTGAAGCCTCGCTGGTGAGCGCTGAGCTGAGGTTGAGGGAGGGCAAGCTGGAGGAAGCGGAGAAGTTGATCAGATCAACGAGGGAGTCGCTCAATGTGCTAGCTGAGGAGGTGAAGGAAGCGGAGAGGGTCTTCAGAGAGAACTGGGGAGCTGTGGAGAACAGGGTAGAGATAATGCTCAGGGTCTGGGGGAAGGCTCCAGCCACCATGCTGACGATGGTACCGCCCAGCTTCAGGATAGCTGCTCTGGAGAGGTACATGAGGATGCACAAGGAGAAGAGACTAGAGTTGAGAGGAGATGAGCTCATCTCCCTTTCTGGCTGACCTCCTGGCAACAACCTTCTCCTGAATTTCATTGTAGAGCTCATTCAAGAGGTCCTGGTAGTCAGAAATACCTTCCTCAACGCTATCCATCTTCCCCTCCAGTACCCTGGTCCTCTCCTCGCTTATCAGGTCCGGGAAGTTCTTCAAGAGGAAGTTGTAGACATCGATCCCCAGCTTCGTGGGGATGAGCCTCTCCCTCCTCTCTACAACGTAACCTCTTTGGAGGATCTTCTCAACTATGGTGGCGTAAGTGGATGGTCTCCCTATCCCCCTCTCCTTCATAAGTGCTATCAG
>CALJEO010000153.1 GCA_938073845.1 uncultured archaeon | reverse complement strand
GAGTTGGGCGGTACCACGATCGATCTTGGCCTGATAAACCTCGCTTCCATGGTGACTTTGGCCCTATCGAGGATGTTCGGCGGCTACCTAGCTGATGCCGTGGGTAGGAAGAGGGTGATAGTGCCTATGACCATGCTCTTCGCTCTCTCATATCTGCTCTTCATACTAGCGCCTGACTGGAGGTTCCTGCTGATAGGGAGCGTGGTCAACTCGCTCGCCCTCATGTACCAACCTGCCTTGATGGCTCTAGTAGGCGACATATTGCCCGAGGAGAGGAGGGGATCCGGCATATCCATCATGAACGCCCCATCGCAGCTCCTCAATCTGGCTGGGCCCCCTCTGGCCACGCTCACGGTATCGGCCTTGGGATTGGAGAGGGGTATGAGGGTGATCTTCACGCTGGTCATGATATCCACACTGGCCTCAGGAATCTTAAGGCTCTTCCTCATCGAGACCCATAGCTTTAAGTCGAAGCTCAGCTTCTCTCAAGCGTTCAATGATTACAAGAAGACCATGGGGGAGTTCAGGGGTGATTTAGGTAGGCTCATTGTGATAACTTCCTCTGTCGCGGGCGTTTACAACATGGCCTATCCCTACGTCCAGGTCCATGCTGTGAAGCAGCTCGGTCTCTCCCTCGAGTTCTGGGGTTGGCTCTCCACACTGATCGCCTTCCTTTCCACGATCTCCCTGGTGATCTCCGGAGCCCTTTCCGATAGGATAGGTAGGAACCTCACGATGGCGTTGGGCTACGGCTCCGGATTAGCTGGCCTCTTGATGATAGCATTAGCCCCAAGGGGGGATCCCTCCTACTTCACTGCGGCGATGTTGGTGAACGCGATATTCTCATCCTCCCCGCCAGCCCAGGCCATGTTGGTGGATCTGACGAGGGGGGAGGTGAGGGGAAAGGTGAACGCCATAAGCGGGCTGCTCGAGGGGACCCTCGCTGGCACCATGTCGGCTTTAGGGGGACTTCTTTACGCTGCCCTAGGGTCCTCCCTTTTCCTCGTGGCATCGCTCTCCCTGCTGCCGATGGTGTTAGGGGCAGTGAGGCTCCCCAGCGGGAAGCGTGCTTAGTATAGATATGGAGGAGCGGAGGGTTTCGCTACCTCAGTAGGCTTCGCGCCCCATTAAGAAGGAATGACCTTCCGCCGAGTGAGCTCATCTTAAGAGTGATGATTTTGAGGGCGTAGCCAGGCTGATGTATCTGGGATCGGAACCGATGAGATGTCCCCATGATAGCGCAGGGAGAGTAATGGGGGAAGCGCATCCATCCCTTAGGCAGAGGATTTTTGAGAAAGCCCCGCTGAAGGATTTAATCGATGATCAGAGAAGGCCCTTCTATCTTCGCTCTCCATTAGCGTTGGTCAAATAGCTTCAGGCTTTCGATCTGAAGGACAAGTCTCACTTGAGGATGAGCTTTAGGGGAGTTTTCGAGGATTCCTTCTACCATCCGTTGGACCAGGTACAGCCAGTCGATCAATTCCGGGCGCCGATACTTTATGATGACGTTCAGTAAAGGGTGCGTATTCACGTCAGGAAGGTGAAAGGAACTGATTCAGCGGGATAACGCTCCACGCAGTTATCGGAATTCCGATGGTTGAGGGAACTCAAGGAGTCGGTGATGTTCTGGGAGAGGATCTCAGGAAAATAGAAAAAGTCCCTTTGGTTCAGCAAGCACATCCTGATTCGCTTGACCCGTAAACTAGCATGTTATCCTCGTAAAGCTTCTTCCAGCATTCAGCGCATACCCATATTCCCCCTTTCTCCTTGTGAAAAGCCCAGAGAAGGCTAATTCCCTTCTTACCGCATAAAGCGCACTCCTCCATTCTCCCCTCCCGCTGGCTAGGGGTTCCTTACTTAAAAACTCTGTCCCTAACGTGGACTCAGAGGAACCTCTCGAGGCTCACCTGATGCCTCCTCTCCCTCAGCAGCTTGGAGATGCTGAACCACACCTTAAGGGGTAGGGAGAGCCATCCTCTCATGTACTCCAGGCTCTCCTCTAGGCTCGAGAATCTCCCAGGTTCCCCCCTCAGGACGTTCCTCACTGTCTCCCTCACGTTCCAAACGCCCACGGGCAAGTAGCCGGGATATGCCTCCCTCAGTATGAGCACTGAACCTTGCCTCCTCATCTCACTCAGCTTCTCGGCTACAGCTAGCCTGCCAGCGTAATAGCAGCCCCCCATGCTCGCATATTCCCTCCTCCCCCAGAAGGGCTCGTGATCTCCAGCTATGCCGATTGATCGCGATATTATACCGGGGAACCAGACCTCTATCGACTCGTAGCTCCATTTCCCGGGCATCATGATCACCACCCACCTGTTGCTCAGGTACTCGCCCCTGTATACCAGGTACTCACCCAGTTCCCCGTGATCCCTGACCTCATCCACCAGGCATCTCGATAGCAGGTCGTCTACCGCCGTTATGGCCCACCTCGTGGGAACGAACTTCCTCCTCCTACCCAGGAGACCTGCACTGAGAGCTTGCTGTATCCTGGAGACCCTGAGTCCAGCTCTGTAAAGCTCGATCGCGGCTTCAGCAGCAGATGCATCCCTATCATAGTACGCCCTTTCGAGCCTGTGATCAGCCCTTCCCGGCTCCAGCCTGAGGTCCTCGAGGAAAGCGGAGGGTCCGAAGGGCTGGAGTTCCTCGGAGAGCAAGTGTCCTCTCGGCCTGTTCCTGAGCTTGGCCTCGGCATCAACGGAGCTCTCGGAGAGCAGAGCTTCTCTGAGTCCTGAGGAGTACCTCTCCTCCACCCTATCCACCCTCACCTCCCTCTTACCCCTTATGAGCTGAAGCCTCATCGAGATGAGCTCCTCGAGACCCTTCCCGAACCACTCCTCCGGCGTCGCGAGATGACCCGTGTCCCCGTGGAAAGGGGGTATCAGGGGGCCGATGTAGACCCTGGGGTAGCCGAACCTCCCGACGAATACCTCAGGGGGAGATGATCCAGATATCTCAGTTGATTCATAGGCTTGCGGAGCGGGTATCTTCGATAGGAGTTCGACGCTCACTACCTCGCTTATCCTGTAATCATCGGATAGTATCTTCAGTTTCTTCATCCCAAGCTTTTATTTTGCTCCAAGATTAAAGCTTTGTGATATCGGAGATAACTGCAAAGAGCCTGCTGAACAGGAGCTCCATAGGTGACTACTGCCTGAACCCCTACGTAGGCTGCTCGCATGCATGCGCTTACTGCTACGCCTCCTACTACACCAGGAGGATGGGCTACTCCGGTGAGTGGGGGAGCTACGTTCACGTCAAGGTGAATGCTGTGGAGCTACTTAGGAGGGAGCTCTCAAGGAGGAGAAAGGGGGTAGTCTACATATCCTCCCTCACGGATGCTTACCAGCCGGTGGAAGGCGAGTACGGACTGACCAGGAAGCTACTCCAGTTGCTCCTATCCAGGGACTGGCCAGTGATTGTGCAGACGAAGTCAGCCCTGGTCCTGAGGGATCTTGACATAATGGGGGGCTTCTCGAAGGCCGAGGTCGGATTCACCATAATAACGCTTGATGAGGACCTAAGGAGGAAGCTTGAACCTGGGGCTCCGAGCGTGAGCTCGAGGATAGATGCCCTGGCTGAGGTCAAGGGCAGGGGTATCACCACGTTCACCTTCATAGGACCCATAATCCCTGGAACGCCCCCGGAGGAGGTGATCGAGCTCGTCAACGAGGTCAAGGACTACTCAGACATGATCTACTTCGATAAGTTCAGGGGGAAGCCTGGCTTAGCGAACCTCTGGGAACTGGTCCCCGTGAGCGGCTTCGATGCGACCTACTACGGAAGCGTGAAGAGGACCCTGGAGGACTCCCTCAGGGGCAAGGTCAGGTACACCTTCCTCTACTGAGCTATCTGCACCTTCACCTGATCCCTATCGAAGGACCTCCTCATCGCCTCCACACCCTCCTCCAGGGAATAG
>CALJEO010000152.1 GCA_938073845.1 uncultured archaeon | reverse complement strand
CCCCCCAACGCGTTGGGTTGAGGGGATGAGCCATCCGTCCCCACCAGGTTGTAAGCTACTACGGAGTCACCGATTTCACCTGAAAACACTATCCCCTCAGCTGAGTTTCCATAAACGTAATTACCTGAATTGGAGTCTGATGGATCGCCTATGAGGACGTTGGTCAAAGCATTGAAGCTACCGTCCACCCAGATGCCGTGGGCGTTCCCGTATACGCTGCTGCTCTCCACCCTGATCTCTGTCTCCCCTGGACCGAAGGTAGCGGCTATGTAGATCCCCTGCTGAGTATTATCGTGAACCGAAAGTTCATTGAGCATCACTCTGGTGCCTTGTGATGTGGAGTAGATGGCCACACCTACCCCGCTCCTCCTCACCTCGACACCTTCGATGAGGACCTGGCCAGATGGCGATATGATAATTCCGATCGCGAACTCCTCAAGGGTGAGGCCCCTCACCACTATATCTGGGTCGCTAAAGCCATCCCAAGCGTAGATCGAGAGCCCGTAGTCAATAGCTCCTCCGTTGATCGTTATCCTACCATCGCCGTCCAAGATCATGGGACACTGGAGGGATGGAAGAGGACTGTTTAGGTTTATCGTCCCCGTTAAGCTCGATTCGAAGACTATCTGGTCGATAGCATCCCAACAAATCGATTGAGCTGCGTTTATGGCCTCCCTTAGCGTACAATCACTGTCGCAAGTACCGTCGTCGTGATCATCCAATGTGGTCACGGTGTAGGTATCCGCATGAACCTCAATGCAACAGAAAGCAGTAAAAAGAAACACCGCGATCAAGATGAGCCTCCTACTCATTACGCGATGCAAGGTACCTTTCAATATAAAGTTTCCATCCCGCCGGATCCGCTGAAACAGTTATATTTTTCCATTCATAGCTGGAGGGGGTTCCATTGAGGGAGGATCTCCTCTCAGAGTTCCCATCCCTTGAGAGGTACATTTACCTGAACACAGCGAGCATAGGCCTCGTACCCAAGCGCACCATCCGTGCGATTAGGGAGTTCTCGGAGAGGCTCATGGAGGAGGGCGCAGTCTACCTGGATGAGGAGGCAGAGGAGAGGGTCTTCGAGGAGCTCAGGCTGAGGGCATCCGAGCTCCTGGGGTGCAGAGAGGATGAGATAGCTGTGTTCAACAGTGTGACTGAGGCCATTAACTCGATAGCGTGGGCCCTCGGGAGAGGGGGGAAGGTGCTCTCGACAAGCCTGGAGTTCCCCTCCGTCATCTACCCTTGGATGAGGGTCGGGAGGGAGAAGGGATGGGAACTGGAACTCCTGGAGCCCAGGGGTTTTCTGATAGATGAGGGGGAGCTGTTGAGCAGGATCAGGAGGGGATTTAGAGCCGTTTGCCTGAGCCACGTTGAGTTCCTAACTGGCCAGAGATTCGATCTCAAGGCCCTAGCTGAGAGGGCTCATGAGGTGGATGCTCTACTGATAGTGGATGGCATACAGGCGGCTGGCTGCATTCCCATAGACGTTAAGGCTCTAGACGTGGATATCTACATTACTGGGAGCTACAAGTGGCTCCTTGGCCCCATGGGAGCTGCCGTAGCTTACATGAGGAGGGATCTTGCCGAGGAGCTTGAGCCTGGCATAGTTGGCTGGCGCTCCGTGAGGGACATGTGGGCCCTCAATAGCCGCCTTAGGTACGCTGAGGCGGCGAGGAGGTTCGAGTACGGCACCAGCTCCTACGATGCGAAGGTGGGCCTTGCCAAATCGATTGAGTACCTGCTTGAGCTTGGGTTGAGCCGCATTCACGATCATGACATGAGGGTGAGCGGGAAGCTCTTGGAGGAGCTCTCAAAGCTGCCCGGAGTTAGCTTAATCACACCCGCTGAGGGCAGGGGTCCGATTGTGACGGTGGAAACGAAGGGGGTGAGGCCCGAGGACCTACTGAGGGAGGTCTCGAGGGAGGGCAGGGAGGTTGCGGCTAGCGTCAGGAGGGGGCTCCTCAGGTTCTCCGTTCACCTCTACAACGATTCCAGTGAAGTGGAGGAGCTCGCTGAGAGACTGATGAGGGGGCTTAGGCGAGGGTTCTGAGCTAAGTGGTCATAGTAGTCCTTGAGGGTTCACCAGCCTTGAGCTCCTCTAAGGTTCTTCGGAGCCCTCAGCCTTTCCCTCTGATAGATGAACCCGTTTATCCCTTCATCTCCCCTTCAAAGCTTTGGAGGAGAAAAACTCCATTGAAGCGTGCTCCCTTCGGGGCGTTAAGCACCTTACCCGGAGTGCTCAGTTAAACTCTATCATTGCGATGTATCTATCCTAAACTGCTAGCCACAGCTTCCTGAGCGGCTGGGTCTTCTCAGAACACATGGCTGTTTAAGTGAAATGCTCCTCGGGAAACGAACACGTTGAAGGCTCATAGACTACTTATCCTGATGATCCGCAGTAGATGATTCGGGTCATTTGAGGGCCCAAGTGCATCGGTAAATCTTTATTGAGAGTGAGCGTGGGAACTCAAGTGAGTGATGAGCTTAACGCCGATAAGAGGCTTAGAAATTAGTAACTTTAAGTCAGTGAAGTAGCTGAGGATAGGTCTTAGGAGGATAAACATATTCATAGGAGAACCGAACACTGGTAAATCTAACGTATTGGAGAGCCTGGGTTTGCTATCGTGGCTAGGTAGTTACAGCGGTCTCGAGGACCTCAAGACGTTTGTGAGGCTCACTCTGATGAGCAACCTGTTCTACGATGAGTATTTGGATGAGGATGTGCTCATAAGGGCGGACGATCACGTTCTCAGGGTGAGCTTCAAAGGAGGGTTCTTCAGAGGATTTTATGCATCGGCGGGTGAGGAGGTGAATGTCTTCACACTCGACCGTGACGGAAGAGGGAGCTTCAGCTATGTAGCAGCCCTATCTAAGTTCAAGTTTTACAGGTTTAAGGTCCTCGAATCCTTCCAGGAGAGGCGCCACGATTACCTCCTCCCACCCCATGGGACCAACCTGCTCACCATAATCCTAAAGAATAGGAGACTTAAGTCCCTGATAGCGGAGCTGCTCGATCCCTTCGGATTGAGAATTGCCCTCAAGCCCAATGAGGGTAAGATAGAGGTCATGAAGCAATCCGATGATGTCATAATCCTTCACCCCTACCTGACCCTCTCTGAAACTCTCCAGAGGATTATATTTCACTTAGCGGCCATAGAATCGAATGAGGATTCCGTGATAATCTTTGAGGAACCTGAGGCTCATGCATTTCCCTACTACACCAAGTTTCTAGCTGAGAGGATAGCTCTAGATGATAGGAACCAGTACTTCGTATCGACCCATAACCCATACCTCCTCCCGATCCTTGAGAAGGCTCCGAGGGATGATGTATCCATCTTCTTAACGAAATTCGAA
>CALJEO010000151.1 GCA_938073845.1 uncultured archaeon | reverse complement strand
GAAATAGTGGAGAGGGTTCCGAGCTTATGCTAGATCCCCAGGTAGGCTCTCCTCACATGATCGTTCCCCAAGAGCTCCTTTCCAATACCCTCCATCACAGTGGATCCGTTCTCAATGACATAAGCTCTATGGCTCGCGCTTAGAGCTATATAAGCATTTTGCTCAGCTATTAAAATGGGAACCCCTCTTTCCCTGTTTATCTGGGATATCGCATCGAACGCTGTAGCTATCCTGAACCCTTGGATCTGGGGAGTCGAGCTCCCCGAAGGCCTACGAGAGGAAAGGAGCGTATGGTCGTAAGGACCACGTTCAAAAACACGATAGGGTACTATTAAGCTTTCCTTAGATGCGGTTGACTCCAATTCATGAACGAGAGCTACGGCATTGGGATTGAGCGAATAAGGGCGGTGTGCTTCTTATTTAGTGTTATTAGAGGAATTGGTGTTTGAAGTGAATTTTATCGGCGAAAGCACCTAAACTGAGAATTGAAAAGCATGTCCTGGAGGAGCTGTAAAAATATTAGAAAACTGAGCTCCACTGAAGAAATTTTCCTACACTTCCAGGATTTCCCCTTCCTTTATGAACTTCATATACCAATCGGCGAACTGCTTTGGTGTTGCCACATGAACTTCCACTGGGTAATCTAATGTCATGCGGATCCGAGCCTTGACCCTTGAAGCCTCCTCATAGCTTACGCCTTCAACGACTATTAGGATGTCTATATCGCTAGAGGCGGTGTATTTACCTTTAACGGAGGAGCCAAATAGGTAAACTTTAGCATTAGGCCAGAGCTCCAGAACCAAGCTTTTTAATTTCTTGCCGACTTCCATAAAATTGCTTAGAGCTTCTAGCGCCTTCTTTCCTTCCTCTATGTAGAGGTCAAACATTGTCAATTGTCGGCTTGAACACCTCCCTCACATATCTTAACAGCGCCTTAACCTCTACCTCCTCGTATCTACGCGGCAAGTACCTTGCCCCTATATAGGCATCTTCGAGCTTAGTTAGAAGTAGTATAGAGTCCTCATTCTCTAGGAGAGGAGAGACTTCGGGGGCGATCTTTGAAAGATCCCTTAAAAGTTTGGTCAAAAGATGCGTCCGCGGGTAGGTGCCGGTCTTTAATAGCAGCTTGTACTTGATTATCAGCTGGCAGTATTGCTCCAGACTGAAGGCAGCAAGATCGAAAAAACCTTCACTTATTAATCTTTCAGAATTCATTAGAAAAGCCTCTGCACGTTCTCTCAGTATTTCAGCCTCCTCGAGGGACATCCTCACCGCGTGACCCCACTTGATTTTTATAAGCTTTTCCTCGCGGTGAAGTGGATGTTTTTCGGCAATCGTTCAGGTGGAGCTTCTCGATTTGAAGGAAATAGTGGAGAGGGTTCCGAGCTTATGCTAGATCCCCAGGTAGGCTCTCCTCACATGATCGTTCCCCAAGAGCTCCTTCCCGATACCCTCCATCACAGTGGATCCGTTCTCAATGACATAAGCTCTATGGCTCGCGCTTAGAGCCATATAAGCATTTTGCTCAGCTATTAAAATGGGAACCCCTCTTTCCCTGTTTATCTGGGATATCGCATCGAATATCCTGTCCACCATCACCGGTGAGAGACCCAATGATGGCTCGTCCAATAGGAGGAGCTTAGGCGCTCCCATCAGGCCTTTAGCTATGGCCAGCATCTGCTGCTCCCCCCCGCTTAGAGTACCGGCTAGCTGCTTCTCCCTCTCCTTAAGCACCGGGAAGAGGGAGTAAACGAACTCCAAATCCCTCCTGATACCATCCTTATCCTTCCTGAGGTAAGCCCCCATCTCCAAGTTCTCCATTACTGTCATCTCGGGGAAGAGCCCCCTTCCCTCAGGGACGTGCACTAATCCTAGCGAGGCTATCTGAAACGGTTCCATTCCCGCGATGTTCCTACCCTCCAACATCACCTCCCCTCCAATCGGCTTCAGCATCCCCGAGATCACCCTGAGTGTCGTGGTCTTGCCCGCTCCGTTCGCGCCTATGAGTGAGACGATCTCGTTACTTCCTACCCTTATATTGATGTTCTTAAGGACTAAAGCAGTACCATAAGCTGCAGATACATTCCTAACCTCCAACATGGAACCTCTCCCCCAGGTAAGCTTTGATGACTTCCTCATTCCTCGCTACATCCTCAGGAGTACCCTCAGCGATCTTCTTCCCGAAGTTTAGGACCATTATCCTCTCACATATCCCCGTGACCACCCTCATGTTATGCTCTATCACAATAACTGTGACCCCGGACTCCCTGACCTTCCTGACGACCTCCATGACCTCATCCATCTCGGTGGGTGTTAACCCACCGGCAGGCTCATCCAGCATCAGTAGCTTGGGTTCCGTTGCGAGGGCTCTCGCTATCTCGAGCCTCTTCCTCTCGCCCTGGGGCAGCGTCTCCGCTAAGAAATCTCTCCTGTGCGAGAGACCGACGAACTCCAGTATCTCCTCAGCCCTCTCAATAGCTTCTCGCTCACTTATACCTCTCAGGATCCCCCTCTTCACGTAAATAGGGACCAGCACGTTATCCAGGACCTTCATACCTAGGAAGGGCTTCACTATCTGCCAAGTCCTAGTGAGACCTATCCTAGCTATCTCATTTGGCTTTTTACCGGTGATATCAACTCCCTGAAAGATAATCCTCCCCTTCTCAGGTTTATAGAAGCCAGTTATCACGTTAAAGAGTGTGGTCTTACCTGCACCGTTGGGGCCTATTATACCGAATACTTCCCTCTCTCTCACACCGAAGCTCACATCATCGACAGCCACCAGGCCCCCGAACCTCTTGATGACACCTTGAGCCTCCAGGATCATCCTCTCACCTTCCTAGATAGGAACTGGACGAATCCGTAGATGCCGGAGGGGAAGAACTTCATCACTATAACTATAAGAGCACCGTATATGAGGTACCTATACTCGAGATAAGGCCTCAGCAACTCCTGAAGTATCGTGAGCATGGCGGCACCCATCAGGGGTCCTGTCAGAGTGCCGAAGCCACCTATTATCGTCATCGAGAGTATACTTATCGATTCAGATAGGGCGGACATCGCCGGGCTTATGTACCTTATGTAGTGAGCGTAAAGACCGCCCGACAGTCCAGCGAAGAAAGTTGATATTATGAACGCTAGGACCTTGAACAGAGGGACGTTCACGCCCACGGAGAGGGCGGCATCCTCATCTTCCCTTATGGACATGAGTACCTTTCCTATCCTGGACCTCGAGATCATGTGAAGCGTGTATACAGCTACTGACGTTAACATTAGAGCTACATAGTAAAATGAGAACTTGCTCCTGAGGTCCAGGGGACCCCCTGGAAGTGGGGGTATCCCAGGAATTCCTAGGGGACCCCTGGTAAGCCAATCCAGATTTATCAGCATCAATTGGACTATAACCCCAAAGCCTAACGTGGAGATCGCCAGATAAGGGCCTCTCAACTTCAGGGAGGGGATCCCGAGCACCAGTCCGAAGAGGGATGCTAACATGCCACCTGCCAGAATCCCTACCCAGGGACTGACACCGAGGTTCATGCTGAGGAGTGTTGATGTGTAAGCGCCTATCGCGTAGAAAGCGGCATGCCCCAGGGAGAGCCTTCCGGTGTAGCCCACGAGTATGTCGAGACTCGCTGCCGTTATGGAGTACAGCATTATCATTATCGCTAGGTGGGTGACGTAGTCCCCAGCTAGGGGGAGAGGTAGGAGTAGAATGAAAGCGAGAGCGTAGTACTTAGCGATTCGTAAAGCAAGATCCCCAGTGATCCCTAGCATTTCAGCTCCTCCCTCCCAGTATCCCTCGAGGCCTGAACCAAAGTACTAGGATCATTATCAAGAACGCCACGACCTGCCTGTACTCAGTTCCGAAGAACAGGCCTCCCCAACTCTCAGCCAATCCTATGAGAAACCCAGCCAGAATGCTACCCATCAAGTTGCCCATACCCCCCGTTATAACGACAACGAAGGCCTTAGCGACTACATCTAACCCCATCGTAGGGTAGACGTTATAGATGGGTCCCAGAATGCTCCCGGAAAGAGCAGCGAGACTGGTGGATATGAACATCGTGACATCGTAAATCCTGTAAGTGTTGATTCCAACCAGGGCGGCAGCAGATGGATTCTGGGACGTCGCCCTAATGGCTTTTCCAGTTTTAGTTATCTTCAGAAATGTGTAAAGGACTATTAGCGATATCGTAGCGACGATGAAAGCCATTATCCTAGCTAACGAGAACGAGAGCCCACCCGGTAGCCTTACTATGTGGGAAGTGAATACACTGGGTATCGCGATTGGGATGGGTCCCCACACAACCAGGGCTAGATCCACGAGCAGTATCGAGAGACCTATTGTCAGCATGATGAACCTAAGATCCTGGAAGAAGAACGCTGCTGCTCCTTTAGCTTCCCTAAGCTCCTTATAAAGCGAGAGGAACACCAGTTTATTGAGCGCTATACCTACGAGCCCGACCGCTATCGCTGAGAGAGGTGCTAGTAGGTAGGGATCACCACCCAGTGCCATGACTAAAGCATATGTGAGGAACGCTCCGAGCATGTAGAACTCTCCGTGGGCGAAGTTACTGAGTCTCATCACCCCAAATATCATTGTTAAGCCTACACCTACCGCGGCGTATATCCCTCCCATCATGAGACCGAGGATCGTCTGCTCTATGAAGAGCGTGGGCTGCATGCTCGGTTCACACCTCCTCGACGAGAGATGGGAAAAAATAAATAGTGGGTTTAGCTGCCCCAGAGCCTCTCCGGAGGTATGTACACCCCCTCCTTATCCGACTCCGGGTAGAGTATCACTCTCCTCAGCTTCCCATCAACCTTTTGCACTTGTACCAGTAGGACCTTCGTCTGGGCTTGGCCCTTCTCATTGTAGTAGATCGTCCCCTGGGCTCCCTCAAATCTCACCTTCCTTATCGCATCAGCCACCTTATCGACGTCCCAGGTTCCCGCACTCTCAACGGCATATTTTAAGGTCATGAAGGCATCCCACACGCCAGCTGAGTACATAGCAGGCATCCTGTTCCACTTCTGAACGAACTTCTGAACGAACTCCTGAGCAACTGGTCTCTTGGAGGTCGGCTCGAAGTAACTGACGTGAACTAATCCTAAGGCATCATCCCCAGCTAGTTGGAGGAACTCCTCACTTGTCACACCTCCTAGCATGCTGAATTGTTTGTAAAGCCCTATCTCATGCGCCTGCTTGAGTATGTTGGCGGCATCCCTTATGTTGGCGACCACGAATATGATATCAGGATCTGCGGCCTTTATCTTTGAGAGCTGCGGGGTGAAATCCGTTGTCCCAGGATCAAAGTATTCCTCCGCAACTATCCTCACACCCTTCTCCTTCACGCGATCTCCCCATATCTTTAGACCCTCCCTCCCGTAGTCATCGTTTACACCGAGCATAGCTGCTGTCCTTGGCTTCAAGTGCTCGGCTATGAAGTCAGCGTGCTGAGTGGTCTGCATCCACTGGTTGGCGCAGCTCCTGGCCGTGTACTTGTATCCCTGCTCAGTTATCTTAGTGGCCACTGATACGGGGACCAATAGCAGTTTCTTGCTCTCCATCAAGGCCGGTTGAACCGCTAAGGTTACCGTTGAGCAGTACTCGCCCACTACAGCGTAAACATTGTCCTGAGTTATCATCTTCTGGACCGCAGCCGTGGCTAGATCGGCCTTGCAGGCGGTATCCTCTATGACTAGCTCTATCTTCTTTCCTAAAATACCTCCCTTCGAGTTTATCTCCTCAACAGCCAGAATCGCTGCCTGTTTCATATCCAACCCGTGCTCCGCCAGGGATCCGGTTAGTGGTGCTATGAGCCCTATCTTGACGGTCTCCTCACCAGCGGGTCCGATGGGTCGCATGGTTAAAAGAAGCGCTGCTATCACCACGATGGCGATAACAGCCACCAATCCGATTAGGAGGTTCCTACTCACGGGCATGGTACCGCCGAGCCCATGCGATATTACAAGATAAATATAAGGATATCGTTCCTCTTCTGAACAGAGTAGCGGCTGACTCGGGTCGATCGTGGCCTCGTATCCAAACAGAAATTTTTTAAATTGATTGCTATACATCACGGGGTGATCGAATGGCCCTGTTCAACCTGAGGGGGAGGGATTATATAACGACCAGGGATTACACGAGGGAGGAGTTGGAGTACCTGATCCAGATATCGATGGATCTGAAGAGGATGTGGTACTCTGGAATTCGCGTGAAACCTCTGGAGGGCAAATCGGTAGCCCTTCTTTTCAAGAAACCATCCACCAGGACTAGGAACTCATTCCAAGCAGCGGTCTTCAGGTTGGGAGGGTTCTCCGTTTACATGAGACCGGACGAGCTTCAGCTCCAGAGGGGGGAGCCCGTGAAGGATACGGCCAGGGTCTTGGATAGGTACTATGATGCCCTCGTCATAAGGACATTTGGGCAGGAGGAGATCGTGGAGTACGCTAATTACATGAGGAATCCGGTCATAAATGCCCTCTCGGATGAGGAGCATCCTTGCCAAGCCTTAGCTGATCTCATGACGATAAAGGAGAAGTTCGGAAGATGGGAGGGCCTCAAGATGGTCTACACAGGGGATGTGTGGAACGTAGCCCACTCCCTGATAGCCACGGCTCCCCTCTTCGATATGGATCTCCTGCTCGCTGTTCCCAGGGGCTATGAGCCGATAGAGGAGATATGGAAGTTCGGTGAGAGGGAGGCAGCCAGGAGGGGGACGAGGCTGGAGATAGTTCACGATCTGAGGGAGGCCGTTAAGGGTGCCGATATAGTCTACGCTAATACCTGGTGGAGCATGGGCAAACCGGAGGAGACTAAGGACAAGAGGAAGGAGGACTTCGCTCCTTTCACGGTTACCCCTGAGGTGATGGGACTGGCCAAGGAGCACGCGATATTCATGCACTGCTTGCCAGCTTACAGGGGGAATGAGATGACGGAGGAGGTGATAGAGGGTAGGTGGTCCGTCGTGTTCGACCAGGCCGAGAACAGGCTTTGGACGGAGGCCGCTATTTTAGCAGCTTTAATATAACTTCTTCAAAATATTTTTATCCTTACTTGAGGGGAAGACCTATGAGTGACATAGTCACCATAGCCCTGGGCGGTAATGCCCTACTCCAGTACGGGCAGAGGGGGACCTTCGAGGAGCAGCTAGCTAACGCGAGAGTGACCGCGAGGCAGATAGTCGAGTTGATAAGGAGAGGGTATAAAGTAGTTATAACACACGGGAACGGCCCGCAGGTGGGTGCGATACTGCTTCAGCAAGAGGCCGGGGCATCTCAAGTCCCACCGATGCCCCTTCACGCATGCGGCGCCATGAGCCAGGGACTGATAGGTTACATGATCCAGCAGTCCCTCATCAACGAGTTGAGGAGAGCGGGCATCGATATGCCTGTAGCTACTGTCGTAACGCAGGTCCTGGTGGATAGGAAGGATCAAGCCTTCAGGAACCCCACCAAGTTCATAGGACCTTGGTACAGTGAGGAGGAAGCTAGGGAAAGGGACAAGCTGGGTTGGGTGATGAAGTACGACGTGGGTAAGGGATGGAGGAGGGTGGTTCCCTCGCCAGATCCCATAGGGCAGGTGGAGATAGAGGCCGTAAGGAGGATGGTGAATGCCGGGATAATAGTGATAGCATCCGGCGGAGGGGGAATACCCGTGGTAGATGAGGAGGAGCTTGAGGGAATAGATGCCGTCATAGATAAGGACTTAGCAGGGGAGAGGTTGGCTTCCTCCCTGGGCTCTGAGCTGTTCATGATACTCACGGACGTGGAGAGAGTGGCTGTGAACTTCAAGAAGGAGAATCAGATTTTTCTGGACACGATAAGCCTGGACGAGGCCAAGAGGTACTATGAGGAAGGGCACTTCCCCCCGGGGAACATGGGTCCCAAGGTGCTGGCAGCGATCAGGTTCGTCGAGCGGACGGGCAAGGTTGCGATAATAACAAGCTTGGATAAGGCTGTGGAGGCCCTAGATGGGAAGACCGGGACCAGGATAGTATCAAAAAGGTGATGAGTGAAAATTGTTCATAGCCTGAGGACATCCTCGTATCCCCTCAGATCCAGTAGTCCATGTCCCGAGAAGTTGAGGGCAATGACCTTACTCTCACCAACCTTTTTGGCTTTCATTGCCTCATCTATCGCTGCCTTGATTGCATGATTCGTCTCAGGTGCTGGAATCAGCCCTTCAGTCCTTGCGAAGAGTCTACCAGCCTCGAAAACCTCCTCCTGTGTGTACTTCACGGACCTTATCACACCTCTATGCTTCAGCAGGCTCACCGTGGGGGCGGCACCGTGGTACCTCAGGCCACCGGCGTGGATCGGCGGGGGTATGAAATCGTGACCTAGCGTATACATCATCAGCAGGGGCGTGACTCCCGCGGTATCACCGAAGTCATACCTGTACTCGCCCTCCGTCAGTGATGGGACAGTGGAGGGCTCGACAGCGATGACCTCGTAGTCCTCCTTGCCCGATAGGACCTCCTCCACGAATGGGAAAGTGAAGCCAGCAAAGTTACTCCCTCCGCCGACGCACCCTATTAGTACGTCTGGCTTCTCCCCTATACTCTCGAGCTGTTTCTTGGCCTCCAAACCTATTATCGTTTGATGCAGAAGCACGTGATTAAGGACACTTCCCAGCGAGTACTTCGCCCTCTCATCCCTCATAGCGGCCTCTATAGCCTCACTTATAGCTATTCCTAGGGACCCCGGATGCTCAGGATCCCTCTCAAGGTACCTCCTACCAACTTCCGTCCTGTCGCTCGGTGAGGGGACTACTTCAGCGCCGTAGAGCTTCATGACGAGCTTCCTATATGGCTTCTGTAAGTAGGAGATCCTCACCATGAAGACAAGGGCTCTTATTCCCATCATCATGGTAGCGTAAGAGAGGGCGCTTCCCCACTGCCCCGCTCCCGTTTCGGTCGTCAAGTACTCCAGACCCTCCTTAGCTGCGTAGAAAGCCTGGGCAAGTGCTGTGTTCAACTTGTGACTTCCTGTCGGTGATACATCCTCCCTCTTGTAGTATATCCTAGCCGGAGTCCCTAAACGCTCCTCCAGCCTCTTAGCTCTATAGAGAGGTGTTGGCCTCCCTATCCTCAGGTAAAACTCCCTGAGCTCCTCCGGTATCGCTATACGCTTCTCCTTAGAGAACTCCTGATTGACGCATTCCTCAGGGAACAGGGGGTAGAAGTCCTTCGGACCCAACGGCTCCTTGGTGGCTGGATGGATCGGTGGAGGGAGATCGGGAAGGTCCGAGACTATATTGTACCAGTACTTGGGGATTTCGTCCTTCTGTAGATCTACTCTCAGCATTGGTAACCACCTCCTCGCTCAAGTGCCGAGATCCTGGCATCGATCTCCTCATCCAAGGACCTCTGAACTATGATCAGGGAGAGGGAGAAGACCTCAGAGCCAAACTAGATCCCCCATGCTCGCACCTCCGAGAGGTGAGGGGTCACCTTCACCACAATTTAAAAAGGTTCCCAGCAACGAGATCTGCAGTGCTTGAGATGGGGGTCCCTAAGAGCTCTGATGAAGCGATGAGAGACCACAAGAAGCTCACCACCTAGATTTTTATTACACATTTCTCACCCGCATCGATGGCCAGCTATGGGCTAGCGGAAATAGCCGAGAGGCAGCTTCACCTCATGATATCGGGACACTGGGAGGCTGTAGATCCCGAGCTGATGGAATATTTGGAGGAAGAACTCGGAGGTAATCCTAAAGAGGATCCCGTGGGGGTTGCCTTCTGTCTCCTGAAGCTAGGTATCTCCCCCGAGAGGGCGACCTCCCTCCTCAAT
>CALJEO010000150.1 GCA_938073845.1 uncultured archaeon | reverse complement strand
ACCTCGGCCCTCACGAGGGACTCATCGTAGGGGATGAAGATGCACTTCCTACCCAATTCAGCCGATATCCTCTCCCTTTCGGAATCGCTACCTGAGAACTTATTCACTATGTAGATAATCTCCCCTATCCCCAGCTCCCTTCCCATCTCAGCGAGTTTCCTAGCTATCTCTATTGACTTCCTGGTGGGCTCCGTGACGCAGAGCATGTAATCGAACCTCTCAGCCAACCCCCTTCCGAAAACCTCGGCCCCGGCCTCAGCATCCACCACGATGGCATCGCGTTCCTCCATCAGGAGGTGGGATAACAAAACTTTACCTAGGGCTATAGCTGGACATAGGCATCCTTGTTTCGCCGAATCTATGCTTCCGATTACCAGGAGGCTCAGATTCTCATCCACCCTCACACCGTACCTTTCGGCTATGTCATCCACCTTAGGGTTGAGCCTGAAGAGGAGACCCCAGCTCTCACCCGGCTTAGCTCCTACCCTCTCCTCGATCAGCCCCTCGTTCCTGACCACGGGGACGATCTCTCTCCTCAAATCATCCGGAACACCGAGAGAGAACGCTAGGTTCGGAACGGAGTCAGTATCGATGGCTAAGACCCTTTTCCCCCTAGATGATAGGAAAAATGAGAGCAATGAGGCCACGGTTGTCTTTCCGACTCCCCCCTTCCCAGCGACTATGACCCTGAGCATGAATTACCCCCTCTAGAGGGGCCAACCTAGCTTCCTCCTCTTCTCCCTTATGTGCTCTATCATTGCCTTAGCCGCCTTCTGAGGGTCTGTCTCCACGAAGAACTTACCTCCCACGAGTTCCTCGGCACCCTTCGTCAGTATCTCCACGAGCTTGGGCGAACCGAGTACAGGGGGCACCACGCCAAGATGGACGAAGAGGCCGCTGGCCACGAAGTAACTCCCTATGGCGACAGCCTTCTCACTGTACCACTCCGGAGCGGAGCCAGCGACTGGAAGATCGCTCATATCGACTCCTAAGTGATCCGCCAGAGCTGCTAGGGCTATGAGCATCCTACTGCAATCGACACAGCTCCCCATATGAAGGGCAGGAGGTATTCCCAAGGCCTTGCACACTTCTTTCAGACCCGAGCCAGCCAGCTCAGCTGCCTCTGGCTTGAAGAGACCATGCTTGCTCATAGCGATGGCCCAGCAACCGGTACCAACCACGAGGACATCGTTGGCTATCAGCTCCTTGGTTATCGTAACGAGAGAGCTATCCTGCCTCACCTTCGGGTTAGTGCACCCCACTACGCCAGCGATCCCCTTTATCTTACCGGTCCTCAGTGCCTCCGCCAAAGGCTCGAGCGTACCTCCTAAGGCCGATAGAATCGCCTCAACGCTGAAGCCAACCACGGCCTCCATCCTCTCCTTAGGTATGAATACCCTCTCCTTAACCCTGTTCTTGAAGTTTTCCACAGCTAACTTAACTATCTCCTTGGCGCTCTCGGTAGCTCTAGCCTTATCGAACTCCATGTGAATGGCTCCAGGTACCTTCGCCTTCGGATCCGTGGTTATCACCTTGGTGTGGTAACAGGAGGCCACGTCCACGAGAGCGGGCATTATGCACTGGTAATCGACTACAACAGCCTCCAGGGCTCCAGTCACTATCGCTAACTCCTGCTGCAGGAAGTTCCCAGCTATTGGTATTCCGAGCCTCATCAGCACCTCGTTCCCAGTGCAGCACATCCCCACGACGTTTACGCCCCCTTCGGCGCCTAGGCTCTTGGCTAGCTCCACCAACTCAGGATCCTTAGCGACCTCAGCTATCTTCATTGAGAGCAGGGGATTGTGTCCGTGAACCATTATGTTCACCGCATCCTCTCTGAGGACTCCTAAGTTTGCCATCACCTTTATCGGCTTCGGAGTTCCGAACATCGTATCGCTGAATAGCGTCGCCATCATGGAACCGCTCCAACCGTCTGCCAGGGCCGTCCTCAGGCCGTGGGCTATGAGGTTGAGGGGATCGGCATCGACGCCCATATGTGTCCTGTGCATCACCTCAGTCACCTCCCTATCTATGGCCCTCGGCATTATCCCGAGCTTGCTCCACAAGCTCTTCCTCCTCGCGGGAGCGTAAGCGTTCAGGAACCTCAGGGGCTCCTCACCCGGTTTACCGAACTCCATCTCAGCTATCTCAACCACTTCTCTGGCTATCTCCAGGATCCCCTTACCCTCCGTTTCTATACCCAGAGCCTTCGCTATTCCAAGTAGCTTCTGCTCATCAGCGATCCTATAATCCTTCACCCACCCCTCCACCATCCCCCTGAACACCTCCACGATATCTCTGGCATGATCACCGTGGGAGGCTGTGCCAGCTGCCAGAGCCCTCATCAGGTTCCTGGTCGCGATTGTATCGGCATCCGCACCGCATACCCCCTTCGTCGGTCCGTAGCCGAACGGGTCTATCCTGCAGGGTCCCATGCCGCAGTTCTTGCAGCAGACGCCCAGCAATCCGAAACCGCACTGAGGTTGCTGTTTGAGGTAGCGATGCCAGGCGGTCTCAACACCCTCCTCCTCAGCCTTCTCAAGGAGCTGTGGGACAGTCGGATCCACTGATGCTTGCTGGTAAAACTCCCTCCTCATGACTCTCAACAGCCTCTCGTACATCCTCCCCTCCATGGAATCACCTCCCAGGGACCGCGCTGACGGCGGTCCTCCTGTAAACGACCCCTCCCTCCCCCAGGCCCGTTATCAGCTCGAGGGCCCTCTTCCTCCTCTCCTCAGCGAGTAGATCCTCAGCCCTGCCGAACCTCAGGGCCCCGGTTGGGCAAGCTTCAACACAGGCGGGCGGTAGGCCCATTCTGAACCTGTCGATGCAGTGATCGCACTTCATCACCTTCCCCTTGCTGCTGTAACTGGGATGCCCGAAGGGACACGCTAGTAGGCAGGTCCTACAGCCTATGCACCTCGATGGGTCGGAGAGCACGAAGCCCTCATCGGTCCTCCTCATGGAGCCGGTCGGGCATGCCTCAACGCAGGGGGCCGGATCGCAGTGCATACACCTCAAGGGGACGTATACGCTGTCAGTCACCACCACACTCGTCCTAGGCTTCGGCCTGGGCTCCTCGTATATCGAAGTGTAAATCAACTTGCTGGAGGAATGCTCAACCGCACAGGCCAACTCGCAACTCCTGCATCCCAGGCAGCGGGAGGGGTCTACGTAGATGAGGAACTCCTCAAGGGGTCTTATCATGGCATCCCCTAATTTAACGAAAAATTACACAATATTAATTTTCCGAATTTCCTATTTCTTAAAACTTTCAGGCTTATCCCTTTCCTATGATGAAAAACGGTATTTGTTAATTTTTTTAATTAATGATGCCTTGAGCTCCCTGTACTCCCTGACGAGCTCCTCGCACTCGGGCGTCAACAGCACCCCTCCCCTCGAGGACCCTCCCCTCGAGCTTATCGTTAGGGGGTAGCCCAGCGCTCTCTCCATCCTCCTGATCCTCTTCAGGATCGATGAGGGGGTTACCCCTAACGCTCTAGCTGCTTGACTCAGGCTTCTCAGTTCCCCTAAAAGTGAGAGAAGCTCCAGTTCGTCCTCATATAGCTCCTTCCCTCCGGGCGCGATGAGCTTTATTGAGGGCACCAACTGGAACCTCTCCCCCCGCTCGCTGCATCCCCTCCTCAGCAAGGCCACGGCCTCGAGGGGTGAGGGGAGCGCTTGCTCCAACGTTCCGAAGGGGCACCTCCCCATCGTACCCTCAGGGGTTAGGTGGAGCAAGCCGCAGCCGGGGCGACAACTCGGTCCCTCCAGGAACCTAACCGGGAAATCCCCCCTGAAGGCTACCCTGACGTCATAGACTCCCATCCACCTTCTCACCCTCCTGCTGAACTCAAGGCCCTTGATCCTCTCCTCATAGCCTGGGGAGTTCCTGAAGAGGGGAGGGGATAACCAGAGCTCGAGTCCAGTGTTCCTCGCGAACCTTATCATCTCATCCAGGGCCTCCTCCCTCACAACGTTCGTGGTGAAGAGGAGCTTGACGTTGGATCCGTTCGATATCAAGAACCTCAGTAGGTCCCCCGAGTTCTTAGCTTCGTTAACTGAGGTTGAGAATACGAAGATCTCGTTAGCATCGGTGAGGGCCTCCCAGGCGATTCTACTGGATCTTGTCCTAGAGGGGATCAGGACCGTGGACCTCAATCCCCTCTCCAGGGTGGAGCTCAGCAGCGAGGGGAAGGAGGGGTGGAGCAGGGGATCGGGGCAGGAGAAGTAGACCTCAGGTTTGAAACGCTCACCCATCAGCACATCCAATACTAGATCCAGCAGGGACTCCTTCAAGTAGGTCTGATCGATCTTTTCACCCCAGTTGCAGAGACTACAATCTAGGTAACACTTTCCCACGGCCCTGACTAAGAGCTGCACATCCTCAGATGGCCTCAACGCCAGCCTCCATCACCTCAGCCGAGAAAACGCAGCGATCGTTCCCGGTAGCAGCGCAGCTCTCCTCAGTGACGGGGCCTATCCTGATCCCGAAGACATCCTCAACCACTGCGGAGAGCATACCTGCCACGAAATGACATACAGGTCTCTCCGCCCTCCTTCCCCTTGCCTCGAAGGAGTCCTTAACAGCTATCCTTATCCTCCCCCCCACCACCTCTATGCCGATTATCTCACCGAAGCCCAGGCTCGAGAACACATCGCGGGCCATCTCGAAGACCCTCCTTCTCGGCAGCTTACCCTCACCGATCATCTTCATGACCCCCTTTTGGTTGTGCTGCTTCATCATTCGATATGCGGAGTAGTAGAGAGCTGGCCTAAGGGCTTTCTCCCCGATGAGAGCGGATATACCGGACATGAAGTCACCCCACCACCTAGTGGACATTATGACCACATCCCTCAGGACGACTTCCGAGAACTCCGGTATATCCACCTTAGCGAAGAGGACCCCCTTCCTATCGCTGTAACTTCCAACCTCCTTAAGGAGGGACATATCCACCCGGTTGTGGGCTTATCCGTTGAATAAAACGGTTTCTCATCAAAAGTTTACACATATCCCGATCGCCGATCGAGGAACCGAACTTTTTGAACCATGATCCCCTCACCGTTCGAGAGTTCTCTTAACGGGAAAGATCACACGGAGAGGCGTTGGATCCGAATGACTTCCTTGTCTCACGTCCCCCAACTCATCAGGAGGATTTCGGATCGAGGAGATCCTCGGCTTGAGGGCTCTCGACCCTCAGGAGAGGAGGACCAGGGCCGCCATGACTTTGGCGTCCTCAACTATATTATCTATGACGCAGTACTCGTTGGGTTGATGAGCGGTCTCTTCAGTGGTCATCCATACAGCTGCTTCAATGCCTGCCCTCCTCAGGTGAGAGGCGCAGGTCCCACCGCCTATCCCCTTTGGAAAGGCATCCTTCCCCCTAAGCAGCTTTATCGCCCTCCTAAGTCTCTCAACTACCTCTGAGTTGGGGTCTGTGAAGGAGGGCTCACTCCTCTCGATCACTTGGAGCTCTACCTCCACACCATAGCCTCTGAAGATATTGCAGAGGGCCTCAGCCGTGCTGAGCACATCATCAAGCTCGTACCTCGGTAGCACCCTGCAGTCGAAGTAGCTCACGTCCACCCCGGGCACCGTGTTCACGTTCTCAACGTTGGGCTCCCTCCTCGTGGGCTCGAATGTGCTCCTGGGGGGATCGAATAGCCTGTCCTCCTCCCCGAACCTGGAGTGGAGAAGGTCGTCCAAGGCCAAGGCTAGCTTCATAGCAATTCTGCTGGCGTTGATCCCCTTTTGGGGAGTGCTAGCATGGGCCTGCTTCCCCTTAACGCGAAGCCTGAGCCAGAGTATCCCCTTCTCAGCCACCTCTATCATGGTGCCCTCGCTGTTTCCGGCATCCGGCACCAGGGCCATATCATCGCTGCTGAAAACCCCTTGGGAGAGGAGATACTTGACCCCATGCTCACTTCCCGTCTCCTCATCCGAGACTATTGCCAGGTTTAGTCCGTACTCGGGCTTAAGCCCAAGGTCCCTCATTGCCCTGAGGGCATATATTGAGGATATCACGGCCTGCCCATTATCCTCTGTCCCCCTCCCGTATATCCTCCCCTCCCTTATTGTGGGGGAGAATGGCTCTGTTTCCCAGCCGGAGCCAGGTGGCACGACGTCCATGTGACTGACGACCCAGACGCTCCTGCTCATCCTACCAGGATACCTGACCACCAGGTTCGGCCTGATCCCGGAGGGTACTCTAGCGTCCCCTGAGTCTACCCTCTCCACATCGAAACCCATACCCTCCATGAGCCTCTGCAGATACTCGGCCTTCCTCAGCTCCCCATCTCCGCCGTTCTCAGGACCTATTCCCTTCAGAGGGATCAATCCGAGGATCGAAGATACCATCTCACCCCTTAGCCCCTCCAACCTGCTGATCAGCTGCCCTAGAGCTCCCATAGCCCTAAGGGCTCCCTGGAACTTATAAAGGGCTGGACTCTGGCTAGGGCGCTCATGGGAACCTTGGCCCCGAGTGGAGCTCACGTACGCAGCACAAAAATCCGCCCATCTTTCATCAGATCCTCGGGATGCTCCTAAGCTGAACGTGCTCGCCCCACAAGCTGCCCTCAGCTCAATAATATAAGCTGACCCATCTGGGAGAGCTATGCCCTCACGGGAGCACATCATCAGGCTCTCCTTAACCTCGCTGACGCTGGCCTACATACTCAATGCCCTCCTATCTGACTTAGGCAGGGGAATCGCTGATCTCCTCATGCTGCTTCTCTTCATAGTCTCAATGGCTCTGATGATGTTTGAGATGAGGCACATCCTCCTGCTTCCCCCACTGGCCTCATCCCTCGGCCTCGCCTTCGAGTACATCGGCCTCAAATACGGCTTCCCCTTCGGCGGCTACTCCTACCTCGGGTTCCAAGGCTTCACCATCGAGGGCGTTCCCGTGCCCGTGATCATAGCCTGGGGAGCCTATGCGTACACATGCTACCTGGCCTCCTCCCATATAGCATCAGGGAGGCTTAGGCTCATCGCGGCTCCCCTGCTCATGGTCCTCCTGGACCTCGCGCTGGATCCCGTCATGGTCGAACGGGGCCTCTGGAGGTGGCAAGCTCAGGGTGAGTGGTTCGGGGTACCCTTGAGCAACTACGCAGGCTGGTTCGTCGTTTCGTCGCTATCCATCATCCTCTATTCCCTGATGAGTGGAGGAAGGGATCTTAACGTTAAGCTACCTCACTACGCATACATCCCTTACCTCAGCAGTTACATTCCCATTCTCATGATCTCCGGTCCCTCATCCAAGTTACCGGCTTACCTGGCGTTCTCATTGGCCCTCCTACTGCTCCTGAAGTGATTTTAAGGTCCATCCAAATTTTTCATCGTCGAAGGGTGGTCGCGGTGTGCGCCATCAGGTGGTGCTCGAGCATCAGTCGAGGGTGCAGCCGGCTCGCGTTGATCCCAGTGGGGGGCATCGAGTAATATGATGTGATGGGGAAGCAGGGATTACAGACCCGCGGGTGGATTATGCCATTCTTGAGCCTGAGATCAGTCAGCGAGAGACTCCGAAGCTAAGGGTACTCTCCATGGGTCCCTCCCTGAGCCGGGTGTTGAGGGAGAAGATCTCAGAGGATGCCTCACGTTCCTGGGGATACCCCCATCTCAACCTTATTAACTCGGAAAGCTCATCGGGGCGATGTACCCGCTAATAAGGCGAGCTAGGCCCGGGGACGCTCCCTGGATAGAGGAGATAAGCAGGCTGACTTGGGAGGGCGGGGACTACCTATCAAGGGTCTACGGGGAATGGATTGAGGAGGGCAACTTCTTCGTGATCGAGCTTGACGGTAGGGTTGTTGCGACGGCGAAACTCACACTCATGCCCTGCAAGGTCGGCTGGATGGAGGGGCTGAGGGTACACCCGGCTCACAGGGGAATGGGTTTTGCTAGGATGCTCCACAACCACATCATGAGCCTGGGGAGGAGGCTGGCCGAGGAGGGAAAGCTAGAGAGCCTGATGTACGCTACTGGTGCGCGGAACGAGGCTAGCAAGAGACTGGGGCTCAGTACAGGTTTTGAGATAGTTGCCAGATTCTGGTTCATGATGAGGGATGCTGAGGCCAGGGGGAATGTGGAGGAGGGACCGTTGAGGCTCCCTGATCTCGAGCTGATCCCGTTGGGGTGGAGGTTCCTGAGGAGGTGCAGCGGCACCCCTGAGTGGATTAGGCCAAGGAGCAGGTCCTACTCATTCAGGGGATCTGGATTCTTTGCACCGCTGGATTCGACAATCTTCACACCATCGGATTACGATAGCCTGCTGGAGCTCGTCGAGGGGATGGAGCGTGCTGCTTCAGGGGAGGGGAGCTTCGGCATCATGATCCCGGAGGGGAGGAGGGACCTCGTTGAGGAGCTCATGCGGATCGGATTCTCAACCCGCTTCGGGCATGAGGAACCATCGACACTCGTTTTTGAACTTAAGCTCCACTAAAATGGCTCTAAGAGTACTAGCATTCGTATTTAGGGCTCATTTACTCTCCTCAAGAGTCGTCCCTTCTGGATGTAGCACGGGAGGAGGAATCTGCTTTCTACTCCTATCTATGGTCTCCATCAGGCATGCTCCCCAGATGGCCTCAACACCAGCCTCCTTGCAGAGCCTTATCGCTTCCTCGTCCTCCGAGCCTGGCTGGAACCAGACCCTCCTGATGCCCAGCGATATCGCCTCCTTGACCACCTCCCTAGCTATCGCGGGCGGGACAACTATGTCGACGACATCTGGAAGCTCGGGGAGGCTGCTCAGGTTCGGATAGGCCTTTTCCCCATCTATCTCATCAGCTCCCGGATTAACCGGGTACACCTTGCGGTAGTGCCCCCTGAAGAACTTGTAAAGCCTGTATCCCCACTTCTCCGGGTTCCTCGAGGCACCCACAACAGCGACCACGTTATCCTTATTGAGGAAGGAACTGACGTCCATAATGCTTGGGGGATTGCCAAATTTAAATCGATGTCGGTGAGGGTCCAGTTGAGCTTCAACTGCCTGAGGTGGAGAATGAGGGGCATTCATCCCAAAAATCGGCCTCGAATTCCTAGATGAGTTAGATCTTATCCTCCTGATCATCAATGCTGTGACGGAAGTTCCCGCGATCAGAGCGTAGGATACGATGGGCGCTCGCTGAGATGAGAATGACCATAAGAGCGTGTTGTGGATCCAGTGGATCGCTGATGGAAGTAGCAGGCTCCTCCCGAACGCCTCCATCACCAGGCACATGAGCATCC
>CALJEO010000149.1 GCA_938073845.1 uncultured archaeon | reverse complement strand
TAAGGGGCAATAGGGTTCTATTGTTACCTCCCATCCGGATGGATAGATTATGAGATAATCCCATAAGTTTGAACTTCGCCTGGGAAACATCCCACCGGCCCCACTCTCCCGGTTCACGTTAAAGGAAACATCCTGAGGCTCCGCGGCACCTCCGAAACTCTTTGAAATTCACTCGATCGGATCCCTCTTCTATTTACGTTCCCTCGAGTCTCCATAAGCTGTCTGCTCACGCTGTCTTTTCCATAGGCTGTTCCAACTACCTCAGCCCACTGAAGCTTGTGTCACGCGAAGAGGTGAGCTTACGAGTCAGTCCTGAAGAACTCCCTCGATGCGCACCTCACCCCACCGCCCCCGGCCTCCACCTGGGGTATGCTCACCCCTATCACATCCAGCCCCCACTCCCTCTCCAGGTACTTGGCTGCCTCCTCGTTGTACGCATCTACTACCAGCTTCCCCCTCCCTATGTTTAGGGCATTGACCAGCGTTATCTCACTTCCCTCAGCGGGCATCTCATCAACCTCCACTCCAAGCTCCTTGAAAACGATTCCTGCCTCAAGCAACTCAACGGAGGGACCGAACCTAAGGAAGGAGTAGAAGCCCATCCTTCCGGGGCTCAGGATTACGCATGGCCCAGCGTTCATCATCACCACGTCCAGGTGAACCGCTCCCCTCCTCCAGTCCCTGATGTAGCCCGGGAGGGGAACTCCGTAGAGATCTATTTCAGCTCCCTTCAGGGAAAGGTATTCTCTTATCAGCTCTATGGCAGCTCTGTTGCTCCCCCTTATCCCTATTCCCGTGAATAGAGCTGTCCTCTCCTTCCCCCTCACGATGATGAAGTTACCCCCCTCAGCCCTTGCCCTCACCAAGAGCTTGCCATCGAACCAGTACCTGGGCCTGAAGGCTGGCTTCAGCCCAACCTTCCTGAAGAACTGAGCAGCGGCATCCTCCTCCCCCCTCCTGTGATCGAGCGTCATGTTCATTATAACTGGGGAATCCGACCAGGCGACGCTGGGATCCCTTGGATAGCCCAGCTTCGGGAGCTCCCTCCTCAGGCTCACCTCAACGGCATCGTAACCCAGCCACTCCATCACCCTCGCTGAAGCTCCGCCGTAGAAGGTCACCCTGATCCCCTCCCCCCTGAGAGCATCTGCTATCGAGCTCAGGTCCCTCACCCAGCCCTCGAAGTCCGGAGCCTCGCTTCCATCGTAAGCCTTTGGCTTCCAGACGAATTCTGTCCATCTACCCTTGACAGCTTGTAGGTGCTCCCTCTCAGGTAGGGCCAATGCTATATGCGATTTTGGGCTGTCCTCAGGCTTCAACTCCTCCTTCCTCCTGATCAGGGAGAGGAGCTCCTCGGCCCCTTCCCTCAGCGATTCCACTCTGGTTGAGTAGCCTAGGCTGATGAGGAGGTCCGTTCCTAAGAAGAGATCGACGCTTACCCTCAGGCTGTTGGGATCCACGAACTCGAGCTCGGGTTGGGGTGGTATCCCCGAGGGATGGAAAGCATCAGCGTAACTGACCCTGCTCAATGGGGGTTTAATGACGTCCTCTACGGCCCTTAAGATGGCCTCATCATCCGCCTCGAGGATGCTAGCTAAATGATCGAGTAGCATGCGGACACCGCGCCCCCATCAACCACACACAATAAAAGGATTCTATCCCATCGAACATTGGCCGTCCCTGGTGCCATTGAGGGGTTCCTCCCGCTCCCATGTCGGCTCATAGTCGGGGTAGGTGAGTCCCTCGGGCGGACCATCAGAACGCGTTCCCCTTCCAGGAAAGCTGAAGTCTCTCCTTCAGCGGTCCAGTGAGGGATCGGGTCATCAAGATGCTCTTCGGCCTTCTCGGTAATCCTCGGGGATCGCTCCCACACCCCCTTTACGAGAACTCACTACCTGAGTTCCTCAGGGAAGGCGGCCCCGGAGTACCTTCATCTCCCTCAATGGAGCTAGCGACCCAGTACCGCCTCCCTAACCTTCAAGGCCCCCAGTTTCTCCAACTCCAGAAAACCCTCTATGGCCTTCTCCGCGAAGTAACCATTCCTCAGCCAGTCGAAGAACCAATGCTCGAAATACCTCATGTCTCCCTGAGCCATCCCGTAACCTCCCTTGGTCAGCCACCTTAGGTTGGAGACCTCGTGCGAGCCCACTGGCTCAGAGGCCAGTATGGGTATTCCCAGGGCTGCGTAAAAGGATAGCTCCGAGGGCTTTGTCCAGAGTATGTCGCTCCTCCTCAACGCCTCATTGAACTTCCTCAAGTAGCCCTCGGGGCTCGGATCGAATACGAGCATTATGGAATGATCGAGGAGCTCCCTCAGCCCGAGCCTATCCACCCAGCTCATATAGTGATCCCTGAGCTCCCTCCTCACCCCCACCGAGATCACCAACCTCACCTCACCCCTGGCCAGCTCCCCAGCGAGCTTCCTGAGGAGGGAGACCCCGAGCCTAGCCTGCACTCCAGTGCCCCCTACCGAGAACATTATCGTGAGGGGATGGTCCGAGCTCTCGGGAATTCCTCCGAGCTTCTCCTTGAGCAGCGGGGAGTACCTGTCTATGAACACCCTGTTCGGATCCAGGTTGGGAAGCCTCTTTGAGAAGTCCTCCCTCAGCACGCTCATATCATCCCCTATCAGCTCCATCGGGAGGGGAAATCCTGTAAGCCTCACTTCCCTCACTCCGTAGTCCCTAAGCCTCTCTACAACCCTCTGAGTGGGAGCTAAATACACTATCCTCGAGCCCCTCGGCCTCAGGGGGGCCCAGGTCCTCGCCACATCAGCATCGCAGACGAGGCAATATATCTCCCCAGGGTAGCTGTAGCGCTCGGCCATGAATGCGGGTATGAAGTAAGTCGCTATCATAGGTATAGGCTCCCTTGAGAGCTTCCTTATTAGATCTTTCCCGAAACCGAGCCTCATGAGCCCGTATATTGTTAATAGGGCCGCGTTTGGCCTGGATAGATCCCTCCTCGGATAGAATCTGGGGACCCTCTGGAAGTAGTCGAATGAGAGGAACGCCAGCTCTCCGACCAGGGGAAGCTCAACAGATCTCGTGATGCTGGCGTAACCTGAGGAGAGCATCTTCCACAGTATTTTATCCTTCCTGGGAATCCCCTCGTAATCGTCAGCTCTTACGAGCTCGGAGAAGTCCCTAAGGGGATAAGCGGCCCTGAAATGACCGTAGCCTATCATTGAGTAGACCGCGTAGCTCATGCACCGCCTCCGCACCTAAACCCGAATATATAATTTGGACCTTCCCGCCCCCGCAGCATCATTAGAAAATTTTTCACATAACTTCAGTCATTTCGGCAGGCTTCCAGTAAACCC
>CALJEO010000148.1 GCA_938073845.1 uncultured archaeon | reverse complement strand
GGAGGGGGGAGGAGGGGCCTTGCTTGTACCCTCGTTAGGTGGCCTGAGGGTACCGAGAGCCCAGCACCTGAGGGGAGTGATCTCCGGTCTGAGCCTCTCCACGGGAAGGGCTGAGATGATCTCAGGCATAGCCCTGGGCATCTCCCTGCACCTTTCCCTCATACTCGAGCTCATGAGATCTTACGTGAGTCTCAGGGAGCCCCTGCTGGCAGCTGGGGGCTACTCCAAGTCGAGCGCTTTCCTTAAGAGGTTGGCTGACCTGAGCGGGATGAGGGTAGCTAGGCCTAAGGATGTTGAGGCAAGCTCCCTGGGTGTGGCTAAGCTTCTAGCTTACTCAGAGGGCAGGCTGGGATTCGAGGAGCTTAAGGAGCTCCCAGATCTCGAGGAGGAGTTCAGGCCTGAGATGGAGGAAGGTCTCAGGAGGAAGTTTCTAAAGGAATACTCGAAGTTGCTCGAGGTGCTGGTGAGATGGGAGGAGAATCCCTTTCTGAAGGGGTCTTTCTGAGGAGGGTCGAGGAGCTCCTGGATGGCAGGGTCTCCTCGGATCCCGAGGTGCTTAGGGTCTACAGGAGGGACTACTGGCCCCTTTCCCTCCTGAGGGAGGTTAGGGGGGAGGAACTTCCCTCTCCCCTGGCCGTGGCATGGCCTGAGGACGCTGGGGAAGTGGTGGAGCTGGTGAGGCTCTGCAATGAGTTCAGGGTACCCTTCGTCCCCTACGCCGGAGGATCGGGCGTGACAGGAGGTACGGTCTGCGATAATTGCTTGGTGATAGACGTCAAGAGGATGAACAAAGTGATCTCACTATCCCAGGAGGATTCCTACGTGATAGCAGAGTCAGGGATCCTTCTCAGGAAGCTTGAGGAGTTCCTGAATGAGAGGGGGCTCACTTTGAGGCACATCCCCCAGTCATACCCTGAGGCGGCCTTGGGTGGGCTGATAGCCACTCTGAGCGTCGGGCAGTATAGTACGAAGTATGGGGGCATTGAGGATCTGCTCATGGACATGGAGGTGGTTGCCCCGGATGGGGGCTTGATCCCGATGAGGAGGAACCTGGTTCCCAGGGCCTCGACGGGCCCGAACCTCAAGCTCCTCCTCTTGGGGAGCGAGGGTCAGCTGGGGATCATAACTAAGGCCGCCCTCAGGGTATTCCCCATCCCTCCTCACGAGTACAGGAACTCCTACGTCTTCAAGGGCTTCAACGAAGCCCTTGAGGCCATGAGGGAGATCATGCTACGTGGCCTGACGCCTGCCGTAGCTAGGGCTTACGATGGGGATGAATCAGCGGTCAGGTTCAACGATGGTAGGGACCTGCTCCTCATGATATTCGAGGAGCACTCCCATTCCCTGCTTAAGGCTAAGGTGGATGAGGTGGAGAGGGTCATCTCCAAGCGAGGGGGAGAGAGCGTGGGGGAGGATTACGTGGGAAGGTGGCTTGAGAGTAGGTTCGATGTGATAAGCGAGCTGAAGAAACTGGTGGTCCCAGCTGGCCTCTGGTTCGATACGGTGGAGACAGCTGCCACTTGGAGTAAGCTGAAGGGTCTGTACGCTGGCCTCAAGAGGAGGCTGAGGGATCTTAAGGGGGTACACGCTGTCCTAGCTCACGCATCCCACTTCTACACCACAGGAGCCTGTATCTACTTCACCCTGGTCTACGATGCTGACGAATCCGTCTACTGGAACGTTTGGAGGGAGGCCATTGGAGTGATCCTGGGAAGCGGGGGCACCATAAGCCATCACCACGGAATCGGCCTCCTGAGGAAGGAGTGGCTTGAGGAGGAAGTTGGTCCCTCGCTGAGCTACCTCAGGAGGGTGAAGTCCGCCCTGGACCCTAGGGGCTTGAGCAACCCAGGGAAGTACTTAGGGTGATCCTGGTGAGCCTGAAGGCTCTGAGGGCTGTTAAGGTAACTCCCTCCCTCATGGCTAGGTTCATCTCGATCCCGTTCAGGAGGGTGAAGAACCCCTGCATCTACTGCCCCGGCATATGCCTTGCCTCTTGCCCCACCTTCCTGAGGAGCGGGAACATGGCCCTGAGCCCCCTAGGGTACTCGAGGAACCCGGATCTGGGCAGGAGGGAGTGCCTGAAGTGCTGGAGGTGCGTGTCCGAGTGTCCCCTGGGCTACGAGCTCCCCTCGAAGTTCTCGGGGGAGGTGGAGCTGGAGCTGGAGGTGGTGAGGAGGGGCTCCCCGATGCTCCTCTCCGTGGAGGGGCTGGACCTCGCTTACGGTATTGAGATTGCTGAGAGGCTCAAAGCCGGCTTATGCGTGGTCAAGGGACTGCTGAGGAGGTACGATGAGGGCTGTGAGATGAGCGGACTCTCGAAAGTCAAGAGGGAGATTAAAAGGCTAGGAGAAGTGATCTCACTATCCCCAGAGGCCTCCCACTCCCTGAAAATCCCCTTCTTCCTGGAGAAAGCGTACGAGCTTCCGGTGCGCCTCAACTACAGGGGCCCGGTCCACGTACCATGCCTGCTCCTTGGGAGGAGCGAGGAGGTGATAAGAGGGCTGATCTCGATAGGAACAAGTCCAACAGAAGTTCTTAAGGATTCCTGCATAAAATTGGAATCCCCTAAGGCGCTAATTCTCTGCCCCAGAGCTTCCTCACTTAGCCTAACTTGCTTCTACGATCTGATGGAGTTCTAAAACTCAGGAGCCTATCGTTGACTTAACGCCATTAAGCTCAACATCGCACCTTCCACTGAGCGATATTATCGCTATGCCCCCCGTTCCTGGTTCCCTCAGGTTGAGCTTAACTTCACCGCAGATGAGGCTGGCGTTCCCCCTCCAGGAGGCGGCATAGAGGTCATCGGATATCTTATACACGCGGAGGCCGTTCCTCAGGTGGATCCAGTCCTCGACCATCCCCCTCGTGTAGATGACCTGAGGGGGGCTCAACTCCCTCCCCAAGCACTCGCTTGGGCTAAGCGATAGGTTGAGCACCCTCACCTCAGCTCCTCTCGGAAGCTTAACTATGAGGGCCAAAGTCTGAACGTAGAGGGTATAGTTCCTCTTGAAGGCAGTCACGTTAGTTTTCAGGATCCTCTCATTTCCCTGCCATACCTCCATGGGAAGCTCCTCCTCGAACTCGTCGTCGGTGGGAAAGTAGGCCAGGTACCTGAGGAGCGAGTAGCAGGAGCCCCCTTGGCAGGATATGAGGGCAGACTCCAGGTAGCTGTAAGTGGAGTTCACCGAGCACCACCTGGCTGAGATCTCATCCGGATCAGGCCAAACGATCTTCATCTCCTTAACGTAAGCTCTCTCACTCATCCTATATACGTAGAAAGCTGAGAGCAATACTAAAATCAGGGCTGAAGCCAAAGCTAAGGCCTTCCACTCCCTCATCATGGTTTGAGTGGGCTGACCTATAAAAAGGGTGAGCCGAAAAACTTAAAACGGATCGTGGTGGAGAGGCGTATGCGAGGCGGTTCACTTTGGCAGCGATGACCTGGAGGAGTTCAGGGTAACTCCTTGGGAAGTGG
>CALJEO010000147.1 GCA_938073845.1 uncultured archaeon | reverse complement strand
CATCTCAACAGGCTTCGTTGTGCAGAGCTCATAGCCCGTTTCCACGACGCTCAGATCAGCCCATGTCGCGATCAACCTAGTCTCAGGACCCTTCTTCGGAGAAAGGGCATTCCAGGCTGATGCTAAGGATGAGATCACCATCCTGGGATTTGGATAAAGGTAGCAGTACTGTGAGGTAGCTCTCCTGAAGCAAGTAGGGGTCAGGAAGCGCAGTCTGAAGTTCCTGCAAGGCTTATTTTGAATGAAGTCCAATATATTTATTTCTTGATAAGTATAGCCGAGTATTTTGAAAGGAGTTTCCTTTATCATTATAGTTGGTTTTTTAAATATCCAGGATTTGACGGCCTCGCTCACTGTATCATCGTCGAATATTATTATGGAACCCCTATACTCCGAGCCAATGGAGACGGATTCCTCGAGGGAGCCGCAGGGCATCTGCCTCCTCTCCCTCCTGAGGGCCTCTACGAATATCTTTTTGGAGGACATCTCCAGAGCTTTAGCTAGTAAGGGATCTTGCGAGGATATGGATCTCAGCAGAGAAGCCCTTAAGAAGGGCCCGGTGAACGGTATCACACCGTCCTTCTGGCTAGTCGCTTCGATCTCGATGATCGATATCATTATAACCCCCTTCGAGACATCGACCTTGTATTAAAAGGGATCCGCTTAAGTTATTATGGATATATATGAACGGCGGTGGATCGGGGGAGTGCCTGGGGAAGCCCATCGTCCTCATAATCGGACTGCCGGGGAGTGGGAAGGATGAGGCTTCCAAAGCGCTCAGAGATCTCTTAGGATACAGGGTCATTAGGATGAGTGATTTACTCCTCGAGGAACTGAGAAAGAGGGGTCTGAGCGAGACTCGAGAGAACCTGAGGTCCCTAGGCCTAGAGCTCAGGAGCAGGATGGGAGAGGGGGCCCTAGCCAAGCTGGCCATAGAGGTGATGGCCAAATCCCCCCCTCCCCGCTGCTTCGTCGTGAACGGTATAAGGAACATAGAAGAAATAGATGAGTTTGTTAAGGAATTCGGGGATAATGTCATTACTATAGCCATACTCGCATCCAAAAAGACAAGATTTATCAGAATGAGGACGAGAATGAGGGAGGGATTCGATAAGGGGAACTATGAGGACTTCCTCAGGGAGGACAGGGATGAGATAACGGCGTTCCACCTCGGGGATGCCATAGCCTATGCGGACCGCTTCCTCGTGAACGATGGGTGCTTAGATGAGATGAGGTGGAGACTGTTATCTATGGTCATCGACTGACGGACCTCCACCTCAGCTTCAGCCTTTCCGCTGTTTCAAATGCCTCCCTCAGCTCGCTATGGCTAGGTCTCCTGCTTACCTCAGGTACCTCAGAAGCCCTGTACTCAGGTCTGTACTGATCCATCACGTTCACCAGGGCCCTGGGGATGTTCGTCGCTATCCACTCCAGGATGGGCCTCGTGCAGCAGTTAACGTGATTTGGCAGTACCAAGTGCCTGACTATTATCTCGCCTGGCGGGAATTCGTAAGCCAATAGGAGGTTCCTCCGGACAGTCTCGGAGTAGTTCGCGATTCCACTCAACCTCCTCGCGCACTCATCATCCCAGTACTTGAAGTCTGGGAGCCAGAGGTCAACCACTCCCAGGAGCAGCTTCATGCCCTCCTCGCTCAGGTACATGTTAGAGTTCCATATGACTGGGAAGTTCTCAGAAGCATACCTGAGGGATATCATTATAGTATGTATGTTCGGCGTAGGCTCTCCTCCAACCAGATTTACGTTCCTAACACCATTCCTCCTCAGGTCGTCCATCATCTTAGCTAACTCTTGAGAGGTAACGCTCCTCCCGGATTCCGGGAACTGGGATATGTCCCAGTTCTGGCAGTACAGGCACCTGAAGTTACACCCTGAGAAGAAGATGGTACCTGAGGGGCTCACTGGGGGCTCCTCTCCCATGTGGATGAAGTGACTCGAGACCCTAGTTTCCCTCACCCTACAGACGCCTCTCTCCCCCTCAATCCTGTTAACTCCGCATCTCCACTCGCAGAACCTGCAGTTCTTCGCTATCTCAAGTGAGAGGTAGGCCTTCAGGTCCAAGAGCGATACCTGCCCCCCATCACCTCTGGGCATGCTCCCGCTCCCTAAGGCCTCCTTGAGGATGCTCAGCCCCTCCTCATGAGCCTCCCAAGGATCATCCTTCAGGTCGACACGGACCAGCTTCGATAACTTGAAGAGAGGGTACTTCCTACCTTCCACTACCTCTATATAGCGGCTCAACGAACTCCTTATCTCCTCATCCTCGAAGGCTGAGAGGCAATCCGGTCTCAGAAACCACATCGTCCCCACCAGGGAGGTGGGGGTCGCCCAGCGCTGAGTACGAAGGGGATGGCGTCCTCATGGACGCCAGTGGGCGGGGCCAATAGTGGGCCCCTTCCCCCCGCGTTGCACCGCGCTGGCCCGCGGAGGGGCTAAGCCCGCGAAGGGCCGGGCGACCCGTCCATATAGGGCGTTACACCGAATATATATTTTTCGGTCCAGGGCCTCAGGCAGCAGCTCCGGGGTAGGTGAGCCTGAGTAAGGTACTTTAGCACCAGCAGATGCGTTCCTAATGCGGACTTTGATCCTCAAAGGAAGCTTACTCAAGATAGAGGGCTCTCTCCATCCTCTAATCCCTTTAGAGCTTATGAAGGGATTGTGGGTTCCCCTGGCAGGGAGACCGAAGGCCCTGGAGAGCTTCGGGTCAGTGGGTTCCCAAGATACGCGCATTTAAGAGGTTGCGCATTCAGAACCCTTGAGATAACCTTTATCTTATCCTGATCCCCTCAAATCCCGTGATCCTCGATAGGACCAGATTCGGCCCAGCAGGTTACCCTATAGATGCTCCCAAGGAGAGGGCCTTCTCTTACCTACGGGAGGTAGGGCTCGATGCGATGGAGTACCAGGCTGTAAGAGCCATACCCAGGAGCGAAGATATCTTAGCTTGGGTGAGGGAAGAATCCAGGAGGAACGATATCCTGCTCTCCCTACATGCCCCCTACGCGATAAACCTGTGCTCCGATGAGAAGGGGGGAGCTAGCGCGAGGAGGATCATTGATTCAGCGATCGCTGCAGCTAAGATGGGGGCCCTGCACGTGACCTTTCATCCGGGCTATTACGGGGAGATGGGTAAAGAGGAAGCCCTGAGGCGCGCGATCAATCAGCTCAAGGGAATCAGGGAGGAACTCAAAGCACTGAATTTGAACATCGAGCTAGGGCCCGAAACCACTGGGAAGCCTTCCCAGCTCGGTTCGCTGGGCGAGGTCCTCTCCATGGCTGAGGAGGTGGATGATGTTTCCCCCACAGTTGACTTCGCCCACATCCATGCCAGGGAGGGGGGGATCATAAGGGGTAGGGAAGACTACGAGAGGTTGCTCAGTGAGATCGAGAGAAGAATGGGCAGCTTAAACGGTCTGGTCATTCACTTCACGGAGGTCGAACTCGCTAAGTCCGGTACTGGGGAGAGGATGCATCATGAGCTGGGGTCCGGTTATGGCCCTCCCTATGAACCCCTAGCTGATCTAATGGTCGAGTATGGGGTCGAGTGGGTTGTCATATCGGAATCCCCGATCTTGGAGAGGGACTCGGTGAAGATGAGGTCCATCTATAGGGAGGCCCTCAGGAGGCTCGGGTGAAAATGTTTATTAATGCGATGGCCCATTCAACACGGTGCCCGGGTGGTGTAGCCCGGTTAGCATAGGGGCCTGTCGAGCCCCAGACCCGGGTTCAAATCCCGGCCCGGGCGCCATCCATCGCCTCGAGCCGAGGGGTGAGGAGGATAAAGATAAGGAAATACTTTTTAACAATCAAGGAGAGCAAGGTTATCATAGATAAGTCGTTAGCGGAGATCCCGGGCATCGAGAAGGTCTTTCAAAGGAGGAAGTTGTCGCTTCAAACCTTAGAGATACCTTTCAAGGAAGGGGTAGCCAGGGTTTACTACCTGGAAGGAGAGCCCGTGTTAGTGGGGCTCCCGGACGGCGACTTGCTACCCTTCCTGACGGCTGTGGAGAGGTTCAACCTCCCCCTACCCAGGGTTATCGTTGACCTAGGGGCCGTGAGGCCCATAGCTAATGGAGCTGACGTGATGGGACCCGGGGTGAAGGAGGTCGAGGGGAGTTTCAATGAGGGGGATCTCGTGGCGGTGGTCGATGAGAGGCTCAGAGCTGTGATAGCTTTGGGCAGGGCGCTCAGACCTTCTAGCGAAGCGCGGGAGAGAGGTAAAACTATTAAAAATATTCACCATGCCGGAGACCCGCTATGGAGGGCAGTGTCCCTGAGGTGAGGTAAGGTGAAAGATAAGGAGGATTTCTTGGAAAACCTCTTCAATCCCAGGTCCATAGCCGTGGTTGGTGTCTCAAAGACCCCTGGAAAGGCCGGGCATGAGATAATGAACAATTTAGTTAGGTACGGGTTCAAGGGACCGCTCTACCCCATAAGCCACAAGTACGCTGAGGTCCAGGACATAAGGTGCTATAGATCCGTCCTAGATGTGACCGATGATATAGACCTAGCTATCGTATCGACTCCCGAGGAGTACATCCCGAAGGTGCTCGAGGAGCTGGGGGCCAAGGGCGTGAGAGCTGCCGTCATCTCATCCGGTAGGAGATGGAGCTCCCTCGTGGAGAGGGTTGCTGATGCCTCCAGAAGGTACGGTATGAGGGTGCTCGGGCCCTCCTCGCTGGGGATCTATAGCTCTAAGAGCAGGTTGAACGCAACACCTATCCCTCTCAGCACCGAGGGAGGAGGGATCGCTCTCATCTCGGAATCCAAGACCTTGGGTATTTCCATGGTGAACTACGGGCTCTCCGAGGGTTTAGGGTTCTCCAACATAATCGGGACCGGTGGGAAGGCTGACATCGATGATCAGAGCCTCCTAGATTACTTATCCGAGGATGACCAAGTGAGATCGATAGTCATCCATCTAGAGACGTTGAGGGATCCGAAGGGACTAACTGATAGTCTGAGGAACGCTCTTAGGAGGAAACCCATCTTGGTGGTAACTGGTTCAGGGGAGGTAATGAGGAGGCTAGAACCGATGAAGAAGGAGCTCCCCATCCTAAGAGATTTCACGGTGGCTTTCGACCTGTCTTTGGTGTTCACGGGCAGGAGGATAGAGGGGAGAAGGGCTCTAGTTGTGACCAATAGTAGTGGGGCTGCAAACCTACTTATGGGATCTCTGGAGGGCTTCAACATAGAGTTAGCAACTCTCAGCGAGGCCTTCCTCGATGATATAAGGATGTTCATACCCGAGGGATCCCACCTCAGGAACCCGCTAGACCTGACCTCCGATGCGAGTCCTGAGATAGTCAGAGGCGTCATAGAGGGTAGCAACATGCATGGTGATGAATTCGACTTCATCCTGCTGGTTTACTGTGAAACAAATCCCCTAGAGACAGAAAAACTTCATACGATGCTAATCGAACTTAAGGATCTCGTCAGCAAGCCCCTGATCCCTATTCTCCTGGGAGGAGACTCCGTCAAGAGGACGGTTAAGGCGCTGAGGAGTGAGGGTATACCCTCTTACTACAGCATCACGAGAGCGGTAAGGGCATCGGATTCCATGATCAGGCGCTTACTCGCCTCGAAGTGATTTTTTACGCTAGGTTACCTTCGGAAAACCTTGAAATCGCCTTCCGGATGACGCAGACCAGGAAAATCTCCATCCGCTCGTAAGGAGCTAAGGGTTTTAAGTTTTTACTGGTAAGATCGAGGGGATTTCATGGGGGATCTGCTAGCTCCACCTAACACCTTGGAGGTCCTCCTGGGCAATGAGGCGATCGCCAGAGGGGCTCTGGAGGGAGGTCTGAATGTAGCCGCGGCCTATCCCGGGACCCCTAGCACCGAGATAGGGGAGGCCCTATCAAAAGCTGCCAAGAAGCTGGGCATCTACTTCGAGTGGTCCTCTAACGAGAAGGTCGCTGCCGAGGTAGCCATAGGGGCCGCCTGGTCTGGCTTAAGGTCGATGACCATGATGAAGCACGTCGGCTTCAACGTAGCAGCAGATGCGGTGTTCACTCTAACCTACGCTGGGCTCACGGGAGCGATGGTGATAGTGTCTGCCGACGATCCTCACTGTCACAGTAGCCAGAATGAGCAGGATAATAGGCATTACAGCGAAGCTGCTGGTCTTCCTATGCTGGAGCCCTCCAACGTCCAGGAGGCGAAGGACTTCACTAAGGAAGCGATGGAGCTCTCCCATAGGTACAAGGTACCGTTCATGGTGAGGACGACAACGAGGGTGAACCATCAGAGGGGACCTGTTAGACTCGGTGAGATAACAGCTAAGCCATCCACGGGCGTGTTCGAGCCACCGGAACCAGATAGGTACCTCCAAGTTGGTGCCATAGCTAGGAAGCATCACGTAGAGCTATTGAAGAAGTTGAGGGACATTCAGGAGATCTCAGGAAGTTACGCAAGGATCGAGGGTCCTCAGGACGCTGAGATAGGGATAGTAACGTCGGGCGTATCTTATGCTCATGTGAGAGACGCCCTCAGGCTATCGGGTCTGGAAGCCAAGATCCTCAAGCTGGGCATGACATTCCCATTGCCCGAGCGCACCATCGGGGATTTCCTGAGATCTATAAACACGGCCCTCATTGTCGAGGAGCTTGATCCATTTTTGGAGATCAAGGTCAGGTCTATTGCTAAGGACTATGCTCCTGATCTCGAGGTGCTTGGGAAGCTAACGGGACATATGCCCCAGTTCCATGAGTACACCGTTAGGACGGTCTTAGAGGGGTTATCGAAGGCTTTTGGGATAAGGTCGCCCATAGACTTCGCTGAGATCGATAGGAAGAGCTCTAGCATCCTTAGTAAGGTCCCACCGAGACCACCGATCCTCTGCCCAGCTTGCCCTCACAGATCAACAGGATATGCCATGAGGAGAGCTGCTGGAAGGGCTGTCTTCATGGGGGACATAGGGTGCTACGCGCTGCTCTTCCAACAACCCTTCAGGGTGGAGCACGTTACCCACGCGATGGGTTCCTCAATAGGGATAGCGAATGGGGTCAGCCTAGCCACCCAACAGGATGTCGTTGCCCTGATAGGAGACTCTACCTTCTTCCATGCTGGAATCCCAGCCCTGATAAATGCTGTGCATAATGGAAGGAAGATTTTGGTCGTTATAATGGATAATAGGACCACGGCCATGACTGGGCACCAGTCCCATCCCGGCGTACCCTACGATGCCCTCGGTAGGGAAGCCCCCAGTGTGGATATAGAAGCGTTGGTTAAGGCTATTGGAGTCAATTACATCAAGATAGTGGATCCTTTTGATCATAAGGAGACAGAAAAAGCTCTTAGGGAAGCTCTGAAAAGTGAAGGTGTTTCCGTAGTCATAGCCAGAAGGGAGTGCGCCCTCCTCACTGTGAGGGACATCAGGACCCAGGGAAAGAGGATAGTCCCCTACAAGGTGAATCCCGAGAAGTGCACTTACTGTAGAGTTTGTATAAATACCTTCGCTTGCCCGGCCTTCGTGGATACGGGCTCGTTGGTGGAGATAGATCCAGCTGTGTGTTTCGGCTGCGGTGCCTGCGTTCAAGTATGTCCATATGAGGCGATAGAACCCCAGGAGGGCTCGCTAGACTGGAGGAAGGAGGGTTTGGGGGTGTTAGCATGGGGGAGATAAGGGAGTTTAACGTCATGGTCGCGGGGGTCGGGGGCCAGGGTATACTGTTCACGACCAACGTGATAGCGAGGGCCGCTCTGAAGATGGGCATCAACTTCGTTCAGAGTGAGATACATGGCTTGTCTCAGAGGTACGGATCCATAAGAACCGAGCTCAGGATAGGGAGCGAGGTTCACAGTCCTCTAATTCTAGAAGGGACTTTGGACCTGCTGATAGGTATGGAACCCTTGGAGACGTTGAGGCAAGCTCCTTACATATCGGAGAGGACCTCCATCGTGATGAGTGATCACATCATACCTCCAATCTCAGCCTACCTTGCCAGGCTAAGGGTACCGAGCTTAGAAGAGATCCTGGATGACCTGAGGAGCTTGAGGCCCAAGAGGTTGGCTGTGGTAGATGCCTATGGGCTGGCTGAGAAAGCGGGGGACTACATAGCAGCTAACGTCGTGATACTGGGAGCCGCTCAGGCCATAGGATCCTTACCTTTCCCCAATGGGGTTCTTAGGGAGGCAGTCGAGGAACTATCCCCAGCTAGGTATCGGGATTTAAATCTGAGAGCTTACGATCTCGGAAGAGAGGGGGTCTCTCTTCCGAGGTGATCCCTTGCATGGTAAGAGGATCGCTGTAGTTGACAGGGATAGGTGCAACCCGAGGAAGTGCGGTCTGGAGTGCGTGAAGTACTGCCCGGAGGTGAGGATGGGGGTAGAGGATACTATAAAACTAGTTGACTCTACTCTGATAATAGATGAAAATCTTTGCACAGGATGTGGAATATGTGTTAAAAAATGCCCATTTGCTGCCATATCCGTGGTGAGACTTCCCGAACCCGTGGAGGGGGAGGAGGTCCATAGGTACGGACCCAACGGGTTCACGCTCTTCAGGCTCCCCATAGTGAGGTTCGGAAAGATAGTGGGGCTCATAGGCCCGAATGGCGTTGGAAAGACGACTTCGATATCGATACTCTCCGGGAGGATCAAACCTAACCTGGGTCTTTTTGATAGGGAGGTCAGCTGGGAGGAGATCCTGGAGAGGTTCAGAGGCTCTGAGCTCCATACATACTTCAGGAAACTGATCAACAATGAGGTGAAGGTCATCCTGAAACCGGAGAGGATAGATAAGATCCCCGAGGTCGTTAAGGGCAAGGTCTCTGAGGTTCTGAGGAAGGTTGATGAGAGGGGCTCTTATGACGAGGCCATCCACCTGATGGAGCTAGAGAACTTGGGGGATAGGGAGCTAAAGGAGCTGAGTGGAGGAGAGCTTCAGAGGGTAGCTCTAGCTGCGGCTTACCTAAGGGAGGGGGATCTCTACATATTCGACGAGCCAACAAATTACCTGGATGTCTTCCAGAGGATGAAAGCCGCTAAGCTCCTGAGAATACTTCAGGAGAAGAACAAGGCTTTGATAGTGGTAGAACACGATCTAGCAATCCTGGACTATCTCAGCGATTATGTCCACGTGCTTTATGGAGAGCCCGGGGTTTACGGGGTGGTTAGCAACCCCCACTCAACCAGGGAGGGGATAAACATATTCCTGGACGGCTACCTGCCCGATGATAACGTCAGGTTTAGGGAGGAAGGGATATCCTTCCTGCAGAGATCAGCTCCCTCAGAGGTATCCCATGAGATCATAGCTTCCTACTCAGATCTCAGGAAGAGCTTCAATGGTTTCTCCCTTCACATCGAGGGAGGGGAGATACATGCCGGAGAGGTTGTTGTAGCGGTAGGGCCCAATGG
>CALJEO010000146.1 GCA_938073845.1 uncultured archaeon | reverse complement strand
AGCTCCAATACCTTTACCAATCTATCTCCCTCTGCCACCGTCAAGTAATAGATCCTGCAGGGAGCACCGCTATTCTCAAGGATCACGCGGGCCGTCCCCCCGTGACACTCCATGCGGGCTTCTACACTTGACTTAATATTTTTAACCCCTTCATAGCTGAGGATCAGTGCTGATAGCGTGAGAAGGGTTATTATTGTAGCCATCAACCACCTACTTGGCATCTCTGATCATCCCGGTGGACCTCAACCTCTCCGAGAACCAATAAGGTTCACTGAACAGTTTCACCACCGGGAAAGTTATCTTATCTGAGGACAGTCCCTCCAGGAATTCGTAACGTTCCCCGGTTTCGTCCGCTCTATAAACTAGGAAGCTACCCTCCTCCTTCCCATCGTATATCGTGAAGGAGAAGACATCCGGCTTCGTTATCCCGTAGTTGTTAGCGAACGTTCCTATCACCCTCCCGTTGAGGGTCTCGCTCCAGAACTCTATCAAAACCGAAACGGAGTTAGAGGATGCCGCTAACCTCAGTAAGTCCAGTATTGAGTTAACCCTCAGTAACTCCAATTCCCACTCGTGAACCTCCTCTGAGCTCAAATCAACCCCCAGGTACCCTCAGACACCCCCATTTAACCTTTACTTTGGGGGAATTATGCCAGCTGCATAGAGCCCCTTGAATAAGTTCGAGAAGGCGGATAGTAGACCCTCCTCTGATGTGAAGATTCCTTGCTTAAGTTCCCCATCGCCGAATAAACAAGCCCTCTCACTCAGGACCATGAAGATGTCGTGCTTCCCCACTACCCTGCAGCTGGTCCTCGGGATGCCGAGCGCGCGCTGAGTTGATATACTCTCTACCACAGCGCTCACGATATCTAAGGACCTCCTCGGTATGAGATGAATGTTCCTCTCACTCAGGATGAGATTCACCCTTTCCTTAGCATCTCTAACTATCGCCATGGCTATCCTGCTCATCACTCTCTCCCCCCTCACTGGTATCGTGGACCTCTCCGTGACCCAAAGTCCCTCTGTCAGATTGAGTCGGAAGATTTCCTCGAGCAACGATAACTTGGTTGATGTCTCAGAGAGAACCTTCTCGACGATCAGAGAAGCTAGTTCATTAGGTGGAGGTGCCGAGAACCTTAAGGGCCTACCCTCTTGCACTCTAACGATCCCCTCGCTCTCAAGCGAGGACACGACCGAGTACACCTTGGTACGGGGGACGCCCGTCAGTGAGCTGAGCTCCGTCGCCCCCAATGGCTCCCTGATCAGGCTGAGGTGCGCGAGGATAGTGGCTTCATAACTCGTGAATCCGAGTCCCTTGAGTGTTTTCATTAATTCCTTCATGAACCGTCTATCCTTCTCCATAATCCTCTTCCGCCAATTCCGCGAATATTTTGTCACCCGAGATCTTCCTGATCCTGGCCCTCACGGCAATGCCCGGATCCGGAGCTCCCGCTATCACCACATGCTTCCCCTCGTAAACACCTTCCCCCTCCCCTCTCCTGTTGACGGACCTCACTAGAACTTCTATCAGGGCACCAGGCTTCAGCGACACTGGCTTCTTGCCCAATCCCTCGACCCTCACTAGGTAGAGGTTTTCCTTGCTCTTCCTTCCCTTCATACCCTTCCATCCTCTAGAAAATTCCTCCTCCCTCGGATTCCTCCTCGGCATAGCTTTCCCCGGCTCCAGAACTCTTTGATACTTCGACAAGCTTCACTTAAAAACCGTTCCGATCAGTCCTCCACTACGACACCGATCACGTCCATCACGTTGGTTAGGGTGGGGCCTGTCACTATGGTATCCCCAAGCCAGGAGAAGAAGGTATAGGAGTCGTTATTTCTGAGGTAATCCTCCGGTTTAAGCCCCTCTGCCAGGGCCCTCTCGAGCGTGTGACCGTCACATATAGCACCAGCGGCATCCGAGGGACCATCTATCCCATCCGTTCCCACAGACGCTATCGCTACGCCGTCAAGCCCAGCTATATGCCTCACAGCACCCAGGACCAGCTCCTGGTTTCTACCCCCTACGCCGCTTCCCGTCACCGTTACTGTGGTTTCCCCTCCCATGAGAACGGCTGCGGGAGGCGAAAGTGGAACGCCCTCGTTCCTTATCGATGCTGCTAGGCCAGCGATCATCTTACCCACGTGTCTGGCCTCTCCCTGGACTCTAGAGCCCAAGAGCAGCGTGTTATAACCTAATCCCCGTAGAAAACCTTCGGCCGTTTGAATGGCCTTCAGATTGTTCGCGACGATTATGTTGGTCACGTTCTCGAATATAGGGTCGCCCGGCTTCGGGGTCTCAGGGATCCTACCCTCCAACCCATCCTTTATCACCTTCACTACGGAACTAGGCATCCTATCAACCAGTGAGTAATTCCTAAGCACCTCCCAAGCATCTTGAAACGTCGTCTCATCCGGGGCCGTTGGACCTGAGGCTATGGTATCTAGAGGGTCCCCTACGACGTCCGATATTATCAAGGAGACCACGGTGGCTGGATACGCTGCTTCAGCCAGTCTCCCTCCCTTTATCATGGATACGTGCTTCCTAACGGTATTTATCTCCCTGATATCTGCCCCGCTTAGAACTAGAAGTCTGTTCATCTCCCTCAGGTCCTCCAAGCTTATCCCCCCCATGGGGCACTCCATCAGGGCCGAGCCCCCGCCTGAGATCAGGACTATCAACAGGTCCCCCTCTCCGGCCGTGGAAGCTATCCTGAGGATCTCCCTAGCTCCCCTCACGCTTCCCTCGTCCGGGATGGGATGACCAGCCGAGTTCAGCCTTACCTTAGAGAGACTAACTGACCTCTCCGTCTTAGCTGGTACGTTCACCCAACCCTCCGATATGCTCCTCCCTATCTTATCCTCCACGGCCTTAGCCATCACCCCGCTGGCCTTCCCAGCGCCAACTACGAATATTTTCTGGAAATTTTTTAAATCTATTGACGTAGTTATCTGAAAAATTGTTCTATCTGAAAATCTAATGGATACAGATTTGTACGGATCTGCGGAAGCTATTGCCTTATCGAGGGAAAGCAACAGGGATCTTCTAGCATTCCTGTCCTTCTGAGAAAGACCGTTCATCACGAGTTCCTCTATATTCTTTACGTATGAGACGTTCAAGGGGAATCAACCTCCCTGGCACCCAATTCCTCACCCTCCTCCGTCAGCCTCACGAAACCCAGTGAGATGCTATCCACTGGACCATCGTACCTAGTTAAGACGTGGGCCTTCCTTTCCTCCGTATCTAGAGATTTCAGGACACCGACTCCCATGCATCTCCCATTAGATTTTAAGCCGACGTAGAGGTTATCATATGTGTTCCTAGGAGCGCACCTAACCTCCTTCCTTAGCAGATCCTCCAGCCTCCTCACCC
>CALJEO010000145.1 GCA_938073845.1 uncultured archaeon | reverse complement strand
TCCGTAGTACCATTAGCTGGGGCTTACATGCCCAAGGAGGAGGACATAGTGATAGGCATCATCGCCAAGATAAGCGGCAACACTATGTTAGTGGACATAAGGTCCCCCTATCAGGGGGCGATACCCATACCCAGGAGCAGGGTCGCCGAGAGAGTGGACATGAGGAAGTACGACCTCAGGGTGGGGGATGTGATACTCGCGAAGGTGAAGTCCTTCGATGGGGCTTCCTCCCTCGTACTCACCATAGATTTCGAGGGCTTGGGGAAGCTTGAAGGGGGCTACTTGCTCGAGGTGGATCCCGCGAAGGTACCCAGGGTCATAGGGAAGAGGCAATCGATGCTCTCAATACTCAAGGAGAAGACCAGGAGCGAGATAATAGTAGCCAATAATGGGAGGATCTGGGTGAAGCCCCCCTCTGTCAGGGAGCTGATAGCCCTCGAGAAGGCCCTGAGGAAGATAGAGGAGGAGTCCCACGTCTCTGGATTGAGCGATAGGGTGATGTCCCTCCTCTCCCAGGAGTTGGTGTAGGTGATATCCATGCCCCTTTACGTTGAGAGGAGACCCGAGAGGTTGATAACGGGGGAGGGTGTCAGGACGGATGGAAGGCTCCCCTATGAGATGAGACCCATCAAGATGATGGTAGGAGTACTAGAGAGAGCGGACGGATCTGCTTTCGTTGAATGGGGAGGTAATAGGATTCTAGCAGCTGTCTTCGGACCTAGGGAGGTCCATCCGAAGCATATGACCCTTCCTGATAGGGCCCTCATCAGGGCGAGGTACAACATGGCCCCCTTCTCCACCCCGGAGAGGAGGAGACCTGGGCCAGATAGGAGGAGCATAGAGCTCTCCAAAGTCATAAGAGAAGCTTTGAAGCCAGCCATATTCGTCGAGAACTACCCTGGAGCTGTGATAGATATATTCGTGGAGGTTCTGAGGTCAGATGCGGGCACCAGGGTTGCTGGGATAAATGCAGCATCCCTGGCCTTAGCGAGCGCTGGGGTAGCGATGAGAGGACTTGTAGCGGCTTGTTCGATCGGTAGGGTTGGAGAATTCATAGTTGTTGACCCGAACCACGATGAGGACATGTGGGGGGACTCGGACATGCCGATGGCCATGATGATGGAATCGGAGGAGATAACCCTGCTCCAAGCCGATGGTACCCTAACGGAGGATGAGTTCAAGCAGGCCCTCGAACTAGGGAGGAAGGCGATAAGGTTCGTTTACGAGGTCCAGAAGGAGGCCCTAAAGAGGCCCTATCAGCTTGTCGAGAGGGGTGTCGGGAGGTTATCGTGATGTTCGATCAGGAGATACTGACACATAATCTGATGAAGGAATACATAAGGGATCTCATTGAGAAGGGGCAGAGGTTGGACGGAAGAGGTCTATACGACTACAGACCCATCGAGGTGTTAAGCGGCACGTTCACGAAAGCTGAGGGTGAATCCTGGCTGAGACTGGGGGAGACTCAGGTACTCGTCGGAGTTAAAGCGGACCTTGGAGAGCCCTTCCCCGATACTCCAGATAAGGGGGTCTTTGTATCTAACGTGGAGCTCCTTCCAGTTGCCTCACCCACGTTTGAGCCGGGTCCTCCGGATGAGGGGGCCATAGAGCTGGCTAGGATAGTGGATAGGGCGATAAGGAGCGCTGATGCCATAGACCTAAGCTCCCTAGTGATCTCACCTGGAAAACTAGTTTACATGCTCTTCCTGGATATGTACGTGCTCGACTACGACGGCAACCTGGAGGACTCGCTGACGCTAGCTAGCTTGATAGCGCTCGGTAGGACCGAGATACCTGAGGTCGAGCTCAAGGAGAACGGTGAGTTAGAGGTGAGGGAAACGAAGAGAAGGCTAGAGCTCAGGGACATACCCATAAACTTTACATTCGTCAAGATAGGCAACAGGATGCTTTTAGACCCAACGAAGGAGGAGGAGGGTGTCTGTGATGCCTCGATCACTATAGCGATAAATGGGGAGGGTAAGGTCTGCTCGATACAGAAGAAGCACGGTACCTTCAAGATGGATGAGATTTTAAATATGATGAGCGTGGCCAGGGCTAAGTGGTCCGAACTAGCTGAGATAGTGAGAGGGGCGATATGAATGGTGAGGGCACCTAGAAGTAAGTTCAGAACGCCCAGATACGGCCTGAAGGTAAGGAAGAGAGTTGAGAGTATCCTGCAGAAGAGCAAGAGCACCTACAGATGCCCTTACTGCGGAGCCGTTGCCGTTAGGAGGGTAAGGCTGGGGATATGGAGGTGCGGGAAGTGCGGTAAGGAGTTCACGGGCGGCGCATGGGAGCCGTTCACGGCCGTGGCTAGGAGCGCTGAACTCACAAGGGAGGGCAGTTGATACTCATAACGACAACCAGAAGGCCCTCCAAAAGGACTAGGTCCTTCATCAGAGACCTAAGCCATGTGATACCTGCCTCCAAGAGGAGGAACAGGGGAAAGATGTCGATGGAGGATCTGAACGGGCTAGCGATCAGGGAGGGGGCGGAGAGGGTTATAGTGGTGGGGACTCAGATGGGAAACCCCTCCTCCCTGACATTCTACGAGCCCTCTCCCTCCCACCTGAGACCCATATCCTCAGTGAGACTGGAGGGAGTCTCCCTGAGGAGGGAGGTGACTAGCAGGAGGGCACCTCACGTCCGCAGACTGGGGATCGCTTACTCGCACGAGGATCTGAAAGACGGGGCGAGGATACTAGCTAAGTCCTTCAACGCATCCATCCTGAGTAAGGGCTTGGAGGATCTCCGATCCGTGAACTGTGATATAGCATTCCTCCTGAGCTCGAATGGGGGAATTAGAGGCACCTTCTACGCGGTAAGGCCTGCTGAGGAGCTCGGGCCTAGGATGAGGATATCGGAGATAAGGGAGTATGGCGAGGGCATCGATGATCTTAAGGATAAGATTTGAGAGCGATGAGGAGGCTGGGGAGTTCTTCAAATCCTTCCTTCCTGATTTCAGCGATCTGAAGCCGGAGCTAGATGGTAATGAGGTGATGGTTAGGGTGGAGGGTAGACCGACCAGGGTGAGGGCGATAGTCAACAGCATCCTGAGGATCGTCAGCCTCTTCGAAGGGATCTCGGACTTCCTGAGGGCTTAGGGTAGTAATTGAAGGGTCTCCCTAGGAAGATCACCGAGGGGCCGTTGTAGAATAGGTAGAAGAGGGCCTCAGCTATCCCCCTGGACCTCAGCCTCCTAGCTGATGTGTAAACCACCATGTCCCTGAGGAACCTGAGCTTACCGTAAGCTGAAGCCTTCATAGAGAGGAGAGCGTCTTCAGAGACCCTGAACCTCTCATCAAATCCTGAGACAGCTTCCAGGAATTCCCTCCTATAGGCGCAGTTGAAACCCAGGAAGTGGGGCCTCCCCACCATCAGGGTGAGCCTGACGAGTATCTCATACGAGAATATGTAGGGAGCCGTTAAAAGATCCCTCTCAAGGGGATAAGCGGGTCCCGTAGCACCCACCACCTCCTCACTCCTTGAGAAGCAGTCCAGTATGGTAACAAGCCAGCTGGTGGATACGACAGTATCTGCATCGATGAAGGCGACGATCTCCCCTGTGGAGAACCTTATTCCAGCATTCCTAGCTTTAGCAGGCGAATCGAAGGAACTTGAGCTCTCCACCACATCAGCATACCTCCTAGCTATCTCCAAGGTCCTATCCTCGCTCCCACCATCGACCACAACCACCTCATGGGCACCGACGTTCCTCAGGGCCTTGAGCGTCCTCTCTATGAACCCCTCCTCATTGTAAGTGGGTACAATGACGGAGACCCTCACAGGACACACTCTCCTAAGATTAAAGCCATCAGGAAGCCGAAGCCAGTTGAGATCAGGTTGACCGAGTGATTATCGATCCAAGGGATGCCGCTTAAATGAATGGCCCTCCCCTGGCATGAGGAGGGGTCCTCGATCACCAAGCCATCGCAGATGAACCTAGCTTGCAAGGTGGCCCCTAGGAGAGAATCCACTACGGAGGAGAGGAAGCCCAGAGTAGATGCTAGTAGGAGAGCTGTCAAATCCACCATACTGAAGAGTAAGGCTTCCAGAGGTATTATGAAGGATCCTAGGAGGCTGGAGATAGTACCTAGGATGGAGATGGCACCTGAGGTGCCGTGAGGTACCCTCCTCAAGTCGGTTATCATGCGGGCCCCCCTGCCATCCAATGGGCCCAGCTCGCTCGCCAAAGTGTCAGCTAGGGAACATGAGAGCGAGGATAGGAAGGCAAGAAGGTAAGTGCGATCATCGCTAATTTGGTAAAGTAAGAGAGCTAAAGATGGAAAGAGGAGGTTCGAGAAGACGCTCCTCCAACCTCTAGCCCCACCTCTCGGCTCAGCTGCCCCTATCTCCTCCTTATATGAGTACCTGTACTTAGTGAAGATGCTTCCCAGTAGGAAGAACGTGAGAAGCATTATGACAGCAGAATATCCTCCAGCGAGGGCGAAGATGGAGCCCACCAGGATTCCGGAGATGAGGCCGCTCCCATCCACCGTACCCCTGCTATAGCCGATCGATCCAACGACGAAGATCGATGCAAGACTCGCTAGGGTCATGATCCCCTCGGAGAGCATTTACAACCCGAGGCTAGCCGGTAGTAATCGTTTAAAAATCGAGGTGGTAGCATTAGGGGGCCGTGGTCTAGCTAGGTAGGATGCCAGCCTGGGGCGCTGGTGGTCCCGGGTTCAAATCCCGGCGGCCCCACTTTTCGGATAGCTCCTCACTCGACAGCTGAGAACTAAGATCTACCTTACTCCTCAAGACCCTGCATCAGGGACATTGCCCTCATTTTGACTTCTTGCCCTGAACGCTAGTTCAATGCCCTAAGCTTTCTCTTCCTTCTCAACCTCGATTTGCAATTGATTTATCGCTTCTCTGATCTTCTCCTCATACTCTTTAGGCGTTATTCCACCTCCACTACTGAGATTTCCACCTTCATCTCAACGTTCGAGAACTTGCTCTTGATGAAGTTCGCCAATCTCACGATATCTGACATCTTCCCGGAGGGGATCCTCAACACAAGCTTGAGGGAACTGTACCTCTGCTCAATCACTTCCCTGGGCTCAGCTCCCCTCTCTATTTTCTCGGGAATTACCCCTTGCTCCAGCGATAGGCGTGAAGGTTCCCCTTCCCGATCTCACCCGCCC
>CALJEO010000144.1 GCA_938073845.1 uncultured archaeon | reverse complement strand
GATGGCCGGGAGGGTCAAGCCCCTCCTCTGGCTGAGCGACTCTGACTCCGTGAACTATTTCAGGCTCAAGGGACTTCCCGTCTGCCGGACCAAGTGCCCCAGTGAGTGCTTCGACAAACAGGCCATAATAAAGCCCCTGCTTTACGATCTTAGGAGAAGGTGGCCCTCCTCCCTCGTTAAACTCGTCACGAGCTTGAGGGAACTTGCAGGAAGGGCAGATCACCCTGGGAGGAACCTGAAGCTTTATGAGGGGTGCGGTTACCCTTCCTCTGGCAGTATGTGTGCGTTCTGAAGGCTGAGGGCTGAGGTGATCTGAGTGATCCTCTTCGATGCCCACTGCCACCTGGAGGACGATTCCTTCGACACGGATAGGGAGGAGGTGCTGGCCAGGGCCAGGGAGGCGGGCTTGATCAAGGCGGTGACCTCACCCCTCAGTCACGAGGAGGCCCTCAAGGCCCTCTCTTACTTCAGGGGAAGCGATCTCGTCAGTATATCGATAGGACTCGATGTCGGTGAGTACGGCGATGAGGAGGAGGTCATGAGGACGATCGAGCTCATAGAGGAGAATCGCGATGAGATAGTGGCTGTGGGTGAGGTGGGCCTGGATTACAGGGTAGCCTCAGCGGGAGGGCCGAGCAGGGAGAGGCAGGAGGAGGTCTTCAGGAGGTTCATAAGGCTGGCTGAGGAGCTTGATAAGCCACTGGTTGTTCATAGCCTCTGGGCCCAGAGACCCGTACTAAGTGTCTTGGATGAGGAAGGGGTCACTAGGGTGATACTTCACGCGTTCGGTGGTAAGCCGAGCGATGTTGAGTTCGCTGCAGCGAGGGGCTGGTTCATAAGCGTAGCTACGAACGTGATCAGGTCATCCAACGTCAGATCCGTGGCCGAGGTCACACCCCTAGATAACATGGTGCTTGAATCAGATTCCCCGGTGCTGGCCCCCGATCCTAGGGAGAGGAACGAGCCAGCTAACCTGATCCACTCAGTGAAGTTCATAGCGAGCCTGAAGGGGGTTAGTCCCGAGGAGGTGGCTGAGATAACCACTGGCAATGCTAGGAAGGTGTACTGTATTTGAGGCTAGCCTACGATCTCATAGGCTCCAGGGAGACCGGAGCTGTAGCTGTTGTGGAGGTCCCGGAGGGAGCGGATCCTATGGAGGTAGCTGAGGAGATAATGAGGAGGCACCCCCAGGTTAAGTCGGTGCTCAGGAAAGCGGGAGGTAGGGAGGGGGCTTACAGGACCAGGCCCCTGGAAGTGATAGCTGGCTCAAATGAAACGGAAGTCGTGCATAGGGAGCACGGTTACAGGCTCAAGCTGGACCCTAGGCTCGTCTACTTCTCCCCCAGGGAGGCTACCGAGAGGCAGATCGTTTCCGAGCTCTGCAGGGATGGGGAGCTCATACTACTCATGTTTGCGGGGGTAGGCCCTTATGCGATAGCTATAGCTAGGAGGAGGGATGCCCAGGTGGTTGGGGTTGAGGTAAATCCGGTCGCAGTTAGGTACTTTAGGGAGAACGTGAGGATCAACGGGCTAGGATGGAAGGTGTTCCCGATTGAGGGGGACGTGGCTTACGTTGCACCTGCGATGAGTGGGAGGTTCGATAGGATCCTCATGCCCCTCCCCCTTGGGGCTTACTCCTACGTGAGGTACGCCCTAGCTGCGCTAGCCGGAGGAAGGGGCTTCGTTCACTTCTACTACTGGGGAGGTTCGAACGCCCTCAGGGAGGCTGAGGATCTCTTCAGGAGGGAAGCCCTATCCCTCGGGTTAGAAGCCAAGTCGATAGGCCACAGGATCGTCTCAAGCTATGCTCCTAGAGTGAGCAAGATGCGTATAGATTTTTCAGTGAGGCCGGCTCCGCTGAAATGAGTCGACCAGTTGAGATTATAAGCTAGGGGGGGGTCCAGCAAGGGATGCCTCCCGCGTCGGGGACTGGGGACGCTAAAATGGGAAATAAAGCAATAATTATGGATGCAATTCAGATAAAATTTAATGAACATCTGAATTATTTGAATAAAATATACCCATATGAGGACTCCCCCTTCCACAGGCTCTCGAGCTCCTATAAGAGGGTGACGGAAGTCGTCAGGGAGATCCCTCGGCTCCTCTCAGACAGCCTCTCTGAGCTCTTCGTATCCCAGAAGCAGGAGATATTGAACCACTTCTCCGAGGACGTCAGGTACCTGATGGAATCCGGCAGCATAAGGGGACTGAGTGATGAGGAGCTAAGCACAATAGTGGGGTTCGTCGGAGACCTCCTAGATTCCATCTACAGTAAGGTCATCAGAAGGATCTCCAATGACCTCCACAGGTACCTAAGGTGGGCTCCTGAGACGGGGGATGCGAACGAGGATCTCATAAGGGGTTGTGAAGCTAGGTACAGGGAGCTTATCAGCGAGATAGCCAAGGCTAAGGCTGAGAGGGATCTCTATAAGGAGAGGGCCGAATCCATTGAGGGATCGCTCGAGGTAGCTATCACTGGTAAGTACAAGATACTCGAGCTCCTAGAGAGATCTAACAGGCCTATGAAACCTGTGGAGATAGCTAGTGAGCT
>CALJEO010000143.1 GCA_938073845.1 uncultured archaeon | reverse complement strand
TGATTGAGGGCCTGCTCACGAAGAACGATAAGGTGAGACCTTACACATACTCACTCGGTGATCTGAATTGGAGGGCGAGGTTGAAGGCGAGGAAGTGAGGGAGCTCATCTTACTGGTCTCCCCGATATGCATCGAATCCCTCGAGGCCGCTCTTGAGCTGAAGAAGTGGGCTATGGCTAGGGGCTACTCCCTCAGGGAGGTATCCGTCCTCGAGGCCGAGGGCCTCAGGATTGCTGAGGAGTTCGGTGTCAAGAGGATCCCCGCTGTCATCCTCAACGGCAAGCTCATCTTCCAAGGCAGTGTTCCGAGGGACCTCGATTCCCTGTTAGAGCGTAGGTCCCATTGAGGGCGGATGTTCTCATAGTTGGCGGTGGAATAGCGGGCTCCACACTCGCCACTCTCCTCTCTAGGAGCGGCCTCGATGTGATCATTGTGGAGAGGAAGGGGAGGCCGGGTCACCCCCATCACTGCTCCGGGATCCTGGGGTTCGATGCCATGAGGGAGCTCCTCCTCTTCTCCGAGGACTGGGTCCTCTCAGAGGTGAACTGGTCTAAGTTCGTATCACCCGGAGGGGTTGAGCTCGAGGTGAGCAAGCCCCTTGCCAAGGTGGTGAACAGGTCGGAGATGGATAGGGAGACCTGGGAGCTAGCCTTATCCTCCGGAGCTAAGGGGATGCTATCAACCCCCTTCAAGGGACTCCTCTCCAGGAAGGAGGCCCTGATCCGAGGAGAAGTTGTTTCATTCGATCTCATAGTTGGGGCCGATGGTACACTATCCTCTGTGGCTCGTACTTACGGCCTTCCTTATTTGGAGGTTGAGCTGGGCCTCCAGAGGGAGTGCGAGCTGAGCGTGGGTGATGGTTACATCGTCAGGCTCCTGGGCGGGAGCAAGTTCTCCTGGATCCAACCTTGGGGGAATCACGCGAAGGTAGGGGCTATAGGGGACATCGGGGATCCCCTCAGGGACCTCGTTTTAGGGAGTTGCCCCTCAGCTCTGGGAAACTTCGAGGGGAACGTGATTCCCAGGAGGGTCAGGGAGAAGTTCCATGGTAGGGACTTCGCGCTCGTGGGAGATGCTGCTGGTCAGGTCAAGCCCCTGAGCAGGGGAGGGGTCCTCCTCGCAGTCAGGGCCGCGAAGCTGCTGGCTGAGGAGCTCGTGAGGGGCTGGGATAACCTTGGGAAAGCCCTCGCTAGGTATGAGAGGGAATGGTGGAGGGTCAACGGGGCTGAGCTGGCCTTGGGTAGCGCTCTCAGGAGGTACCTGGAGGGATTATCACCTAGCGATATTGATTCAGTCTTCAGGACCCTGAGGGAATGTGAGGATTCCCTTAGGACATTCGAGACGGATCGACAGACCCTCCCTATCCATGCGATGCCCAAGACCAAAGTTCTTAAGTTATCGCTCTCAAGGCCCAGGGCCTCGCTCTCAGCGGCGGTGGAGCTCGTGAAGTACCTGATGAGGTGGTGATATGATCACATTGACCAGCTCCCTTGCGGCACTGATCTCCTTCCTCATATCGATAACCCTCCTGAGGAGATACTCCAACGTTCCAGAGGTCACCTCAATCCTCATAAGCGCCAACGTTGGGATCTACTTCCTCATATCCCCCAGCTTAGTGAGGGCAGATGACTCCATACTGATAGCTTACGGTAGCTCCGGCTTCTACCTGCTCAGCGGTAGGTACGAGACCCTCATCACCTCCATCTTCCTGCACGCCAACCTCCTGCACATCTTCCTTAACATGTACGCTCTTTACGTCCTTGGGAGGATCGTCGAGATCTCCTTGGGAAAGGCCAAGTATTCAGCTCTCTACTTCCTCTCGGGGCTCTCAGGCAACCTACTATCAGCCCTAGTGGATAGGCTCACTGTAGGAGTCGGGGCCTCGGGAGCTGTGATGGGGCTCCTGGGCTACATGGTGGCCATGGAGTACAGGCTCACCAGAAGGCTCAGCCCATCAACCCTATTCATAGCTATATTCGTGATATTCGGTGGTTTCTCAGCTAACGTCGATGTGCTCGCGCACCTAGGGGGCTTCCTCCTCGGCTTGATCTGGGGGTTACTGAAGGGTAGGAGCGCCTACTAGTCCGGGAGCCCATGGATGCCTCAGCGTTATTTTTAAGAATGCTCACCTCAGGGACTCGGGATAGGATGGAAAGGATCCCCGTGAGGGTAGTCCCCACCGGCTTCGTGTACTACTGGATACTGGAGCACCTCCAGGATAACCTCCCGAAAGCCTACCCGGTCGAGGTCAGGATCCAGCAGAACCCATTGAAGGTCCCTTATTTCGTCTACGATAAGAATCATCAGATAATGAGTGAGGCTTTCCTGAACTACCTTAGGGCTGTGGATAGCTGGCCGAGGGATGAGAGGATACTGGCGATCGTTGATGGAGATGCCCGCTCCATAGGCACCAACTTCGTCTTCGGCCAGGCTGAGGTGGGTGGAAGGCTGGGAGCGGTCTACATAGCGAGACTCAATCCGGCATTCTATGGCAACGGGGAAAATGATGGCCTGTTCCTCCTGAGGATACTTAAGGAGGCTTCTCATGAGCTGGGCCACATTCTCGGGTTGAACCACTGCTCCAACGCGAGATGCGTCATGAGGTTCAGTAACTCCGTATGGGAGGTGGACGGGAAGGGCTGGCTTCCGTGTGAGGATTGCAGGAGGAGGTTGTTCTCGTTAAATGCCCAGACCCCAGCTGAGGGAATATGACCTCCTCATCTTGGACATAGATGGCGTCGTCTGGCTGGATGGCGAGCCTATAGAGAGCTCTCTTAGAGCTATTAATACCATCAGAGATCAAATAAGCATTGCATTCGTGACCAACAACTCCACTAGGCACAGGAGGGACATAGCGAATCAATTGAGAATGATAGGTATCCCTTGGGTCTCTGAGGGCGATGTCTTCACGAGTGCTAGTACACTAGCGGGCATTTCGAGCAGGCTAGGCCTCAGGAGGTGTTACGTCATAGGGGAGGATGGACTGCTAGCTGAACTGGAGGAAGCTGGGATTGAGCTATCGGAGGAGGGTGATGTCTGCGTCGGCCTTGATAGGAGCTTCGATTATAGAAAGTTGAGCATAGCGGTGAGGAAAATACTCTCCGGCTCAATGTTCCTAGCTACTAACGAGGACAGGCTTCTTCCCACGCCCTCAGGCCCGGTGCCGGGAGCTGGGGCTGTAGTGGCGGCTATATCAGCCGCTTGCAACAGAAAGCCCGATGTCGTGGTGGGTAAGCCGAACCCCATAATGTTTCTGCACGCCTCCTCGAGCTTCGGGGCCAGGAGGCCCCTCGTGGTAGGGGATGGCTTGGAGACCGATATCCTTGGGGCCATGAGGGCAGGTATGGACTCAGCACTCCTCGTCAGAGATACGGTGATCGGGGGGATCGTCCCACGTCCAAAGTACGTTCTGAGGAGTCTGGAGGAGCTGATCAGCTGAGGGGAGTGAGGGGCTCCTACGTGCTCCTCATGAGATCCTCGGGAGGATCTCTCAGGGTAGGATCCCTGGGGACCGTTGAGGTGCCCAGTGGAATCCTAGCTTACGTTGGCTCCGCTTACGGTCCTGGGGGGCTCTTAGCTAGGGTATCTAGGCACTTCAGGAGGGGGAAGTGTTTGAGATGGCACATAGATTACCTCACCGAGAGCGGTATCGTGGAGGTCGAGATGGCCCTCGCCCTACCTTACGTTAGGGAGAGGGAGCTTATAGAGGTGCTGACGGGGTTCGGGGATCCCATAGTCCCGGGGTTCGGTTGCTCCGATTCAAGGGAGGACCCGACGCACCTGTTCCGACTGGGGGATCCCGATCCACTCAGGAGCTACCTTAGGAATAGGTACCCGGTCCACGAGCTAAACCTAGGTCGCTCGGCCGGACGTAGAAGTTGAGCTTATGATTATGGTAGTCCCTCAGTATCTGCCTAGCTGCCTCCTCAACGCCCACCTCCCTCAGGAATCCCCTCCTCCTAGCCAGCTCCTCCATTATGGTGATGGGATCCCTTCCCCCTATACCGTAAGCCCTCATGAAGGCGCTCTCATCCACTCTGAGTATCCTCTCAATGAGGGACGCGGCGACCTCCAGAGCGTTGCTCAGCAGCTCAGGTGGATACCCCCTCAGGGCCATCTCCAGAGGCCCACCCTCGATGGGGATCATGCCTGGAGAGTCCACCAGGTAAAGGTTCCTCTCGATCCTGAACAACTGGAAGGCTCTTGTGTACCCCGGGCTCCCGGGAATGGGGCTTGTTGGGGCCGATGATCTTCCCTTAAGCACGTTTATTATCGAGCTCTTCCCAACCTTAGGGAATCCAGCCACCAGCACGATAGCTGGAAGCTCGGGGGCTTCTCTCTTCACAAGCCTCCTCAGCCTCATCGTTCCCATCCTCTCCCTAGCGCTCACGTACACGGCCCTGAGGCCCTCCCCCTCGAAGACCCCCACCCACTCATCCAAGACATGCCTCGGTACGAGATCGGATTTGTTAATCACTATCATGACCTTCCTACCCATGGAAGATGCCATTTCCTCAAGCTTCCTACTTCTCGTGGTCCAGGGATCCCTGGAATCCAGGACCTCGAGCACCAGATTGGATCTCCCGATGAATCTTCTCAACTCCTTCCAGCTCGCGAGCCTCATGGCTGGTGAATGAGGCCGGTGACTATTAAGGATACTTCCCCTCCCGATCAGCTTTATATCTTACCGTCAGGAAACCGCTTGATACGGGTTGATGAGCATAATAATACCCACTTACAACGAGAGAGAGAACCTAGAGGAACTATTGCCCAGAATAGGCTCCTCAATGATGGATTTGGATTACGAGGTCATCGTCGTGGACGATAGCTCGCCTGACGGCACCGCTGATGTGGCTCTCTCAGGGGAGCTCCCCGCGAGGGTCATCATCAGACCCGAGAGGTCGGGCCTCTCCTCGGCCGTCCTGGATGGGTTCAGAGCGGCCAGGGGGGATATACTTTGCGTCATGGATGCCGACCTTCAGCATCCCCCTGAGCTTCTTCCGGAGCTCTACAGGATGGCCCTGAGCTATGATGTGGTCATCGCATCCAGGTACGTCAAAGGTAGCTCTCTTGAGGGCTGGAGCCTCTTCAGGAAGCTCTTATCTAAGGGATCGATATTACTCGCGAGGCTCCTCATCCCCAGGGTGAGGGGGATCAGGGACACCTCCTCGGGATACTTCGCCCTCAGGAGGGAGTGCCTGCCGGATGGGATGAACCCCAGGGGCTTCAAGATACTGCTGGAGGTCCTGGTAAAGGGGAATTGGTCCAGCGTCATCGAGCTCCCCTATGCATTCAGTCCCAGGAGATCCGGAAGATCTAAGCTGGGGATCAGAACCATAGCGAGTTACCTGTTACAAGTCCTGGAGCTCTCCTCACCCTTCCTGAGGTTCGCACTCGTCGGGGCCATGGGTACCTTAGTTAACCTGCTCTCCCTCTGGTCTATGAGGTACCTCCTCGGGCTAGGGCACGAGTTAGCCTCTGCTATAGCGATAGAGATCTCGCTGATGAATAACTTCATGCTCAACGACCTCTGGACCTTCAGGAGGAAGAGGAGAGGAGGCCTTGCGAGGTCCCTCCTCAGCTACCACGTGACCAACTCCATGGGCGTAGCTACCCAGTTCGTCACCTCAGCTCTGCTCCACAGGCTGTTGGGATTGGAGTCAGTCATCTCCCAATTCGTGGGGATAATCTTCGGCTTCATCGTGAACTACCTGATGAGCAGGAGGCTCGTCTGGTGGTGGGATGAGTAGGTCCTTCTCCCTTGGATTAGCGATATCCATCCTAATATCGCTTTCATTCGCCCTCTACACGTACAGCGAGGCCTCCTCCCCTAAATACAGGGGGGACGATTACTACGTGAGCGATGAGGTTTGGTACGCCACCTCCTCGAGGAACCTGCTCCACGAGATCTTCGGCGTTAAGCCTAGATACGCTTACCAGGGCTACTTGTACGTGACCGTGGTCTTCAGGTCAGAGCTTGAACTAAGGGAGTCACTTGAGTGGCTCAACGAGACCCTCTCCTCACTAGGAGGGGCTATCGAGAGGTCCAACTATACAATCAGCGGTGATAGGATACCTGTCGTCTGGGTGAAGGTCCCTGAGTCTAGAGCGGCGGAGCTCGATGGGTTCATCGGAGGGAGGGCTAAGCTGAGGTACGGGTTCGAGTACCCATCCAAGCATGGCATAACTGACTACCTGAACTTGGAGCATCCCCCTCTGGGCAAGTACCTTATCATGGCCTCGATGCTCGCGCTCGGGGACAGGCCCCTCAGCTGGAGGGTCCCGGGGATCATAGAGGGATCTATCCTCATAGTAGTAGTCTACCTTATAGTTTGCAGGCTCCTAAATCCTTTTTGGGGTGTTTTAGCATCTATTTCCATTGCTCTTGATCCAATAGTCCATGCGATGAGCTTAGTAGCTATGCTCGACATTCACCTCGCTTTCTTCACTGGATTGACCCTCCTCCTCGCTGTCTACGATAGGCCGATGGCGGCCTCCGTATCCTCATGGCTCGCTTTCTCAGTGAAGTTCAGTGGCCTGTTCGCTCTCCTCTTCACCTACCTCTACCTGAGGATATACAGGAGGGAAAGCCCCGCTAGATCCGCTCTCATCTCCCTAGCCCCTTGCATCCTCTACCTCATCATCTCGCTGCCCATAATCAGATATCTAGGCCCCGAGAGATGGGTGCAGGAGAACCTGAGCGCCCTCGCGTGGCACACGACGAGTAGGGGGAGCGGGCCAACCCCATCCCCCCCTTGGGCCTGGTTCATTAACATGGCTCCGATGGCACTTCACTTGAACCCGGATCTAATAGCCAGGGTCAATCTGGTATCTTATGCCTTCTCCGGAGCTTTCATGCTCCTGCTCCTTCCCCTTCTCAGGAGGAGGGAGAGGAGTTACCTGCCCATGATGATGGTGCTCTCCATAGCAGCTGGCTACACTCTAGTTTATTTAGCTGGCAATAGGACTCTTTACAGCTTCTACGCTGTCCAACTAGCTCCTTCCGTCGCATCATCCTTCTCCATCTCCCTATTTTACCTGATAACTGATGATGAGCTGAGCGGTTTGGTTAGGGGTGGCTGGAGGGGGATCCTCAGGGAAGTGCTCCTGGGGGAGCCGAAGCTTCCTGAGGAGCTCGGGTTCCTGAGGGTTCTCCTCTCATCAGGTTACAGGACTTACTACATCCTCTCCATGGTCCTCCCAGTCCTCCTCTCCGTCTTGCTGCACTCGAGCCTCAGCATCCCCGGCACTCCTGTGTTCATGGAGAGGGAGCAGGACTTCGGCCTATCATCCATACTGAGCGATCTCCTGATCAACTCCTCGGATAGCGTCATGCTGAGGGAGGTTCTCTTCATATCCGTAGCCCTGATATCGATCCTGATGATATCCTTGGACCTCTTAGAGCTTAAGGCAGCTCCATACCCGCTGGTGATCTCCCTAACCTTCCTCTCGGGGTACGATTGGAGTCTCCTGTCATTGGCTCTGGCTCTGGAATCTGTTTTATCCATGAAGAGAGGTAGGAAGTATCTTCCCGCTATATTGTTAGCTTTCTCAGCTTCTTTGAATCCTCTAAGCTTGTTCCTATTCCCGGTGCTGAGGGGAATGAGGAGTCTCCTTCTCCTCTCCGGGATCCTCATACCCCTGGCCCTCCTGAGTCCCAGCTGGCCAAGAGAAGCTGTGGGCGGGGCCCTCAATCCACTGGCAGGGGGATACGCTCCCCCGATCGCCCTCATCATCTCGATCCTCATAACCCTATACATCATGAGGTTCGATCGCACCTGGAGTCCCGTCATTGGGATCAGCTCGATGATACTCCTAGCCGGATTAAAACCATCTTGGGGACTCATTTTAATTTCTCTACTCTCAAATTCCCCTCTTTCCCCATTAGTTGAGCTACTTCTCTCATTCTCCCTGCTGACCTATAGAGATACATCGCTCCTCTCCTCGGTGCTCTTCAAATGTAGAACCACGAGTCCGAGGGATATCTGCTCCGATCCATTCATAGCCCTCGCCGTCCTCTCGTTCATCTCGATCTACCTGGGGTTGAGGGGTATATATAGAAACCATTCGAAGTCCCCATCTGATGCCGAAAAATATTAATAAAATATCCCGTTAATAAACTAATTTTTTATATGATAGATCCCATTTCCTATAATGTGTTTCGGTAATTTTCACCCCCTTTCACGGGAAAGTTTTATTATTTTACAATATGAAACCGGGTGGTGTCGTCATGGAGGACCTGAGCAGGCTGTTCAACCCCTCATCGATCGCGATCATCGGGGCATCCAGGGATCCCAGCAAGATAGGATCTCAGATACTGAGGAACTTGGTGGAGTACGGGTTCGGAGGGAAGATCTACCCTATAAACCCCACGGTAGATGAGCTCATGGGTCTTAAGTGCTATCCTAAGGTATCGGACGTCCCTGAGGGCGTGGATGTGGCGGTGATATCCGTGCCCTCGGATAAGGTGCTCGGCGTGATAGATGACTGCGGGAAGGCTGGCGTTAAGTTCGCCGTCGTGATAACCTCAGGGTTTAAGGAGGTCGGTAAAGAGGAGCTGGAGGAGGAGCTCGTCAGGAGAGCCCACAGCTACGGTATCAGGGTGCTGGGGCCCAATATATTCGGTTACGTTTACACGCCCGCCAGGTTGAACGCCTCCTTCGGCCCGAAGGAAGTGATATCAGGCAACGTCGCTTTCATCTCTCAGAGCGGGGCGTTAGGGATAGCCCTCATGGGTTACACGATCGTTGAGAACATAGGGGTATCTGCCATAGTTAGTGTCGGCAACAAGGCTGATATAGATGACGTTGACCTCCTGGAATTCTTCGAAGGGGATCCTAACACGGGGGTCATAATGATATACTTGGAGGGCTTGGCCCCCGGGAGGGGCAGGAAGCTAATAGACGTAGCGGCCAGGGTCAGCTCGAGGAAGCCCATAATAGTGATAAAAGCTGGGAGGACCGAGGTAGGCGCTAAGGCTGCGGCAAGCCACACTGGATCTATGGCAGGGAGTGTCGCCGTATATGAGAGCGCTTTCAGGCAGAGCGGTATCTTGATGGCCAAGAGCGTCGAGGATGCTTTCGATTGGGCCAAGGCACTCGCTTGGAACCGAATGCCCGAGGGGGAGAACCTGGTCGTGATCACGAACGGTGGAGGTGCTGGGGTGCAGTCCACAGATACCTTCGCTGATAACGGTGTTTACCTAAAGAGGCCTCCGGAGGGCTTGGTTCAGGAGATAAAGAGGTTCACACCACCCTTCGCTTCGTTCACGAATCCGATAGATATGACTGGAATGGCCACCGATGACTGGTACCACAGGGCAACGCTAGCTGCCCTCAAGGACCCTGAGGTCCATGCCCTGACTGTCCTCTACTGTCAGACGGCTGTGACAACACCCATGGGGGTGGCGAGGAGCATAGTGGATGCTATAAAAGATTCGGGTGACTCTAAGCCCGTCACCGTCGGTATGGTGGGCGGGCCCGGGGTGGCGGAAGCTGTCAGCTTCCTGAATAAGCAGAGGGTGGCCGCTTATCCTACTCCGGAGAGGGCTTCAGCAGCTATGTCATCGCTCTACGCCTACGCTAGGGCTAGGGAGTACGTGGTGAGGAGCCTAGGCATCAGCTGACCCTCAGGTGGTGTGATGGCAATCGTAAGCAAGGTATCTGGCAGTGTGACGCTTTTCAGGATACTGAATAGAGTTTCCAAGAGGTTCGAGAACTTCTGGCCCATACCTCGGGGCACCTCCTACAACTTCTACCTGGTAGAAGGGGATGAGAGGAAGGCGCTGATAGATGGCGTGGATATCGCGTTCTCAGAGGAGTTCTTCGAGGCCCTGGATAGGGAGATAGATCTGGAGAAGATAGATTACGTTATAACACAGCATTCTGAACCCGATCACTCCGGAACGATAGCTGAGCTCATGAGGAGAGCCCCCAAGGCTGTGCTATTGGGGACGAAGCAGGCCATCAGCATAGGGGAGTCGCTGGCCGATTACCCAGTGAGCAGGGCCAGGGAGGTCAGGGAGGGAGAGGTGCTCGATCTCGGAGGAAGGACCCTCAGGTTCCTCATAACGCCGATGATCCACTGGCCCGATACCATGATGACCTACCTGGAGGAGGAGGGATTTCTCTTCACCTGTGACCTCTTCGGATCGCACTTAGCTAGCGAGATGGTTTACTTCGATGAGGACAGCTTCGAGTTAGCTGACTACTACGCCTCGATACTCATGCCCTACTCCAGCATGGTTGAGAAGGCCCTATCCAAGGTCAGGGAGCTCAGGCCTAAGCTCATAGCTCCGAGTCACGGAGCCCTTCACAGGGACGTAGATCGTGTGATCAGGATATATGAGGAATGGGTCTCTTGGAAGCCTAAGAGCAGGGCCCTCGTCCTCGTTGGCAGTCAGTACGGAAACGCGGAGGCTCTCGCTAGGGAGGCGGCCGGAGGTCTGGAGGAGGAGGGGATAGAAGCTATTTTAGTGGATAGCGCCGAAGCAGATCCCGATGACCTATTGGCACTCACCCTGGATTCCGCTGCCATCCTCATAGCCTCAGCCACACACAACGGTAGGCCCTTCCTGGGGATCAGGTATTACTTGGATCTCCTCGAGGAGTATAGGCCTAAGAACAGGGTAGCGGCGATAATAGGGACTTACGGATGGGGAGGAAGTGCTTTGAAGTTCATAAGGGAATCTCTGGAATCCCTTAAGATGGCTGTGGTCGGTGAGATGGAGGTCAGGGGTAAGCCTAGGGAGGAGGAGCTGAGGGAGGCCAGAGAGCTCGGCAAGCTCCTTGGCATTGAGGCCAAGAGGATCATTGAGATGAGCTAGCCCCTAGATACCTCTTGAAAGATCTTCTGAAGCTCCTTGAGGATGACGAAGGGATGTTCCCTCATCTTACTCCTCTCAAGCCCACGCTCCAAAGCTATGAAGGACTCCAGCAAAGCCATCCCTTTAGCTATTCCGCTGAGCCTTCCGGCTGGGCCGAACAATAGGAAATCTGCCCCCCTCATCCTGAGGTAGGCTAGGGCTG
>CALJEO010000142.1 GCA_938073845.1 uncultured archaeon | reverse complement strand
GCTCACATAGACACGGTTGGGGACCCCCTCACCTACCATGGCATAGTGGACCTCGTGAGGGAGCTGAGGGAGGTACCTGAGGTGAGCGTTATCTCCATGCAGACCCACGGACCCCTGCTCACCCAGAGGCTCGTGGAGGAGCTCGAGAGAGCGGGGCTAGATAGGATCAACTTGAGCGTGGATTCTCTGAACGAGGAGAGGGCCAAGTACTTAGCCGGATCCAGCTGGTTCAAATTGGGAAAGGTTTTGGATGTCGCTAAGAGGATAGTTGAGAGCTCCATCGATCTCCTGATAGCCCCGGTATGGGTTCCGGGGGTGAATGATGAGGACATACCCCGGTTGATAGACTACGCGCTCAAGTTAGGGGCGGGCAAGAGGTGGCCGGGGCTGGGAATCCAGAAGTACGAATCTCACAAAGGGGGAAGGAAACCGAGGGGGGTGAGGCCGATGAGCTGGGGTGATTTTTACAGGGGACTAGCGAGGTGGGAGGAGGAGTTCGGAACGAAGCTCATATTGAGGCCAGAGGATTTCTCTATAAGGAGGATCCGCCCTCTGAGCTCCCCCATCAGGAAGGGAGAGGTCCTCAATGTCAGGGTCATCGGTGAGGGGTGGAAGATCGGTGAGACCCTTGCCATGGCTAGGGGAAGAGTTTTGACCGTGCTGGACGCCCCTCCCTTACCTCCAGGCTCTTACTTGAGGGTCAGGGTGATAAGGGATAAGGATAATGTGCTCTACGCTAGGTTCATCGGGAGGGGTGTGTGAGACTCACCGCTCAGTCACGCTTATGTCTGACGCACCGATGCTCCCTGAGGTGAGGGAATGGAGGTCGCGCTCTCGAGGGGGGAGATGGAACTGCTTGAGAGACTCAGCTCATCAGGAGGGAGAGCTAGTGTGGAGAAACTGGGAATGGATAGGAGCAGGGTAATGGCGCTGGCAGAGCTGCTCAAGGAGAAAGGACTTTTGGAGGTGAGTGAGAGCAGGAGGAGGATCCTGAAGCTTACGGAAAGGGGCCTGAAACACTTGAGGGAGGGCCTTCCGGAGGAGAAACTGATCGGAGCCCTGAGGGAGAGAGGGGGAAGGGCCAAGATCAGCGAGCTGCTGAGCTCCATCGATGAGGACGAACTGAACGTAGCTATAGGAGAGGGAAGGAGGAAGGGGCTGATCAGGGTTGAGAGCCTGAACGGTGAGATCCTAATGACCTTACTCGCTGATGAAGTTCCCGAGAGGGCGATACTTAATGAAATAGCCCTTAGAGAAGTGGAGGAGCCGGAGGTGGAGCAGGAGGTTCTGAGGAACCTCAGGAGGAGGGGATTGGTGGATGTTGAGGAGCTCGTCGGAGCGGAGCTTCTCTTAACGCAGCTAGGCCTGGATGTGATATCCGGCAAAGTGAGGATGGTCGAGGAGGTAGGCAAGCTAGCAAGGGAGATTATAGTAACGGGGGAGTGGAGGAGGAAGAAGCTTAAGGCATATGACGTGAGAGCGAGACCTCCCCTGACTCATCCCGGAAAGCCCCATCCTTACGTCCAATTCCTGGAGGAGGTCAGGGATATACTCATAGGCATGGGGTTCGTTGAGGTTAAAAGTCCGATCGTCGAGAGCGAGTTCTGGAATTTCGATGTGCTCTTTCAAGCTCAGGACCACCCGGCCAGGGAGGTACATGACTCCTATAAGGTCTCATATCCCAGGGAGCCAGCGGATCTATCGAAACACGCGGAGCTCGTGGAGAGGATCGCCAAAACTCACGAGGACGGATGGATCACCGGCTCAAAGGGATGGGGGTACAAGTGGAGCTTTGAAATAGCCAGGAGACTTATCCTAAGGTCTCAGACCACAGCAGCTTCGGCTAGATCTCTAGCTGAGGGATTGGAGGTGCCAAGCAAGATATTCGCGATAGATAAGGTTTTCAGGCCCGAGACCCCCGACAGGACGCACGCTGTTGAGTTCCACCAATGCGAGGGGGTTGTGCTTGCAGAAGGTATGAACGTCAGGCATCTAATGGGTTTTCTGGCGGAATTCTCCAAAAATCTAGGTTTCAATGAGGTTAAATTCAAACCTGCTTACTTCCCGTTCACCGAGCCGAGCGTTGAGGCTTACGTCAAGCATGAGGGACTCGGTTGGATGGAGATAGCAGGCTCGGGACTCTTCAGACCCGAGATGCTCATTCCCTTGGGCTACGAGTATCCCAAGGTTCAGGCTCTCGCCTGGGGGATAGGCATAGGGAGGTTAGCCATGATCAGGCTGGGTTTGGAGGACATAAGGGAGCTCCACTCTCAGAGCCTGGAATACCTGAGGAGGGCTCCCCTCGTGTGGTGAGAGCATGCCGGTGGTGAGCTTCAGTAGGAGGGAGATGGGTCGTATCTGGAGGGATTTCAGCGAGGAGGAGATAAAAGAGCTACTGGAATTCACCAAACTTAACTTGGAGTCCTTCGGGGATGAGATAACTTTTGAGGTGACCTCGGATAGGATGGACCTAGTCACGCTTGAGGGGATAGTGAGGTGCCTGAAGGGGGTCTCCAACGAGGAGCTGGGCCTACCTGACTACAGGATGAGCAGGAAGGTGTTTGGGGTGAACGTGGGTAGAGGAGT
>CALJEO010000141.1 GCA_938073845.1 uncultured archaeon | reverse complement strand
AAAGGGCTCCTATAAGAATGGTACTAGGGTATACGTGAGGGAGTTCAGAGGAACCCCGGTGATATATGCCCCCTATCAGGATCCAGATCCTCTGAGGGGCCTTAACTTTAAGCATGTGGCCAGAAGGGACTACGGTTCCGTTGCCCTGGGTTTGGCCCTCATCTCCGAGGGGAAGTTGGATGCCTTAATAGACCTGAAGGAGGATCTGAGGGCTGTTGATATAGCAGCAGGTATCTTACTGGTCAAAGAAGCTGGCGGCTCCGTATTCCTCAACAAACTCGAGGTAGATGGGTTGAGGAGGGAACTCGGAATAGTAGCAGGTGTCAAGACCCTATCCTCGAAGCTAGTTCCTGAAAACTATCTAAGGCTGTAAGACTGTTTGAGGATTCAAAATGGGTCAGAAAGTTTGATTAAGTTCCCTTCCACGGACTCACCGCGATGGTGAGCAGGGAGGGGGAAGTTCCAAGCTATTAAGCGGATGTAATCAGAGCCCCGGGGGGGTCTCGAACCCCCGACCTGCCGCTTACAAGGCGGCCGCTCTGCCGTCTGAGCTACCGGGGCTGCTGGGTATGGGGCTGAGGAGAATTTAACCTTAATCCTCTATCTTGCTCAACTCGAACTCGTCATGCAAGGACCTCACGGCCTCCTCACCCTCCTCCCCACTGACCACGAAGGATATGCTCAGCTCCGAGGAGCCTTGAGCTATCATCTTAACATTTATCCCCTTGCTGGCAACCGCCTTGAAGACCCTAGCAGCTACTCCAGGCGTTCCCCTCATGCCGGATCCTATGGCGGCTACTGCAGCGCAATCCCTCTCCAAGAAAACTTCCCTAAAGATTGGTCCCAGTAACTTTGCCTCTATCGTCCCTCGGGCCCTCTCTGCAACCCTGCTGTCGAGAACCATGGATATATCGGACTCCGATATCGACTGCGATATCATCTGGACGTTGATGGACCTCTCTGAGAGCTCCCTGAATAGCATGTATGCGCTCCCAGGCCTACCTATCGTACCGGTCCCCCTAACCGTGAGTATCGATACCCCTCTCCTCATGCCTAAGGCCTTGACGACCCCCTTGGATCCCTCCCTTGAGATCAGGGTTCCCTCACAGACCCTGTTCCTGAAGTTCCTCACCCTCACAGGGGTGTCTGTCATCATGGCGGGATCGAGAAACTTCGGGTTCATCCTCTTAGCTCCGAAGTGGGCCATCTCTATCGCCTCTGCGTAGGAGATCCTCTTGAGGAGCTTCGCATCCCTCACGATCCTAGGGTCTGCCGTCATGAAACCGTCCACGTCCGTCCACAACCAGACCTCATCGGCGTTAAGCGAGGAACCTACGAGTACGGCCGTGAGATCACTACCACCTCTGCCCATCGTGGTCACTTTCCCATCCAGGGTCATCCCGGAGAATCCCGCAACAACGGGAAGAGTATCCCCGAGCAACGGCATGAGCCTGGTCCTCAGGTAAACTCTAGTCGCTCTGAGCAGCGGGTTAGCGTTTCCATAAGAATTATCGGTAACTATACCAGCTTCACCACCCGTCATGAACCTTGAATTGACTCCCTTACTTCTCAGGAGACTAGAGAGAATCCTCCCACTGAAGTTCTCACCGAATGAGGCTACGAGATCCCTCACCCTTGGGCTCAGCTCCCCCAGGTAGATGATGCCCCTCACTATCCTCTCCAGCTTCTCGAACTCTTTCCTGACGTCTTCGCAGGCTAAATCAAGCTCCTCACACACCCTGAGGTGCCGATCCTCCAGATCCATCAGCAGTTTGCTCGCGTTCAGCTCATCCCCCGAAGCCGCTAGGCCGCAGAGTTTGAGTAAGGAATCAGTGACACCTCTCATGGCTGAGATCACAACGACCAGATCTCCATTAAATCCGAACTCCCTTATGTAGTCGCATATATCGATGAAGTCACTCGATCCGTTGAGTATCGATCCTCCGAACTTCATCACGAGCATGAGCTCACCCCGCTCAAGCTCATCTTGAGCTCCACTAAGTCCCTGAGGATTGCGGTGGCTGTCTCCTCACCGCCGGCGCCCTTCCCAACGAGAGTGTGCCTACCCGAGTGCTCGGTGAAGAAGGAAACCGCATTCATGGCGCCGGAGACAGCTAGAGGGTCCGTCCTCTCCACCACCTCAGGCCTCACACGCAGGCCGGACTTATCCGCGCTAGCGATGAGTCTCACAGTCTTACCCCAGGACAGCAGTTCCCTGCTTATCTCGACGCCCCTTATACCGCTGACCTCCACTTCCCTCAGCGTGACATCGGATTCCATGGCCAGGTTCGACAGTATGACCAGCTTGGCCGCCGAGTCCCAACCATCTATGTCGTTGGAGGGATCCGCTTCAGCGTACCCTAACCTCTGAGCTTCTGTGAGGGCTTCCTCAAAAGATATGCCCATCTCCATCCTAGTGAGTATATAATTGGTCGTCCCGTTGAGCACCCCCCTTATCACCAGGACCCTCTCCCCAATCAGGCAGCTCCTAACGAACCTCACGAAAGGGGTCCCTCCTCCGACGGTCCCGCTGAACAATAGTCTCAAACCGCTCTCGCGGAACATCTCAATCAGGGCTGGCATTTCGAGAGCTAGAGGTCCCTTATTCGCTGTTATCACATGCTTTCCGGTATTAAGAGCAGCTTTTATATGAGAAAGTCCCGGTTCACCGTCCCTGAAATTCGATGGTGTCGCCTCTATGAGTACCTCAGCCTCGACCTCCCTCACCAGATCGGCTCCCCTCAGGTCGACCTCATCGATGAGACCTGACAGGGATCCCTTCCTGCTCTTCCAATCCACCACGGTCCTAGGATCGAGACCTCTCTCGTTGTATAGAGAGGATCTGGAGTCCGAGACCGCTACCAGTGTCGGGTTCAGGCCGTACTTATATCTGAGCTCAGGGGCCTTCTCTACCAGCATACGTAGAAACGCCTTACCAACCACCCCCAGACCCATCAATACTAAGCGCATGTTGGGGAGAGGCTTGTCACCGTTGTAATAAAAACGTTGATAGGGGGTCCATTCACCCGAGCAATAATTAAATTACTGGGGATCGCTTACCCCCGATGGGCAAGCTGTTCAGTGAGTTAACGAAGGTAGAGGACGCTTTGAGCATGGTATTTAGATACATCGAGCCATTACCGAGTGAGAGGGTGAGTACCCGCGAAGCTCTGGGAAGGGTCTTAGCTGAGGACCTGTTCTCCCCTATCGATCTACCTGCCTACGATAGGGTCGCCTTCGATGGGTACGCTGTTAGGGCTGAGGATACCTTCGGGGCCTCTCATGACAGCCCCGTTCTCCTCAGGATCAGGGGAACTTCCTTTCCCGGGGAGGAGTTCGAGGGTGAGTTATCCAGCATGGAGGCCGTTGAGGTTGGCACAGGAGCTCCCTTGCCTAGGGGAGCCGACGCCGTCGTCCCCCTAGAGTACGTGAGGAGAGGGGGAGATTACGTGGAGGTCTTGAAGCAGGTGGCACCGGGAGCCAACGTTGATAGGGCCGGGAGTGATCTCAAAGCAGGCGATCTCTTGCTCAAGAGGGGGACCTACTTAGGGCCATTTGAACTGTTAGCTCTAGCCTCCCTTAATATATCAGAGGTTTCGGTCTTTCGGAGACCGAGGATTT
>CALJEO010000140.1 GCA_938073845.1 uncultured archaeon | reverse complement strand
TCAAGGATCGAGATCAGGGAAGCTAGGAGGAGCAGCATCATTATCATTAGGAGGAGTTCGCGAGTGGTCTGGATCATCCTCTAACACCCGACCAGCTCAGAATAAGCACAGCCTCACCCTCAGTGTCTCTCCTCCAGCTAGCATGAAATTTACCAGCCAGGTAGGCCTCACCACCGCAGACCAGCCTGAAGGGGTAGCTCATCATGACGCTCCTGTCCCCAGCCGTCAGCTTCACTTCCCTACCGTTACACTCATACACCACCTTCACCGGGAGGAAGGCGTAACCCTCAGCGATCCCTCCTCCCAGCGAGTTAGTTATCGCTAAGTCAACGCTCCTCAATGCAGTATTAAGGCAGTTCTCATTCCTTTTCTCCTCTATTGCCTTGATTTCTTCGCTTATCGGGCCAATTGTAGCGATGATTAAAGCTATGCCGATCGTAGTGAGGAGAGCTTTCTCCAATGAGTTTATCACCTACCGCCCCACCTCCAGAGAGCGAACCACATCAGAGCGGCTGCTGCAGGATAGATCGGGGGGTACACCATCAGGGTCAGGATGAGCGAGAGGATGCATAGGAGCATCAGTACTGGGAGCCTCATCACAACAGGAGCATCCATTTCATCCGAAGAATCTGTAAAATTTATGAAAATTAGGACGAGATTATAAAAAGTTTTAAATAAACTTCGCGCCTTAAATGCAACATCACCGAGATCCTAAGGGACTCCCATGATCAATACGCTGGAGGTGATAATACTCGTCCTGCTGACCGTGGCTCTCGTGGTGACCGGACCTCTCATAATAGCGGAGGGCGCCACGAAGATGATCTATGATGCAGCGAGCAAGGCCTGGACCGACTGGACCAATTTCGTTGACTGGCTTTACGATTCAATAGATAACTTGATCTTCGGGAAGCCTGGTCTGATCCCATAGGTGACCCACGGAAAGCCAAGCGATCGCCCCACTCCCTTTTTTAGAGACTTAGGAGCGATTTCCCAACGAAGAAAGAGGTTGTGTAGACTAGCGAGGACTCTAAAGGGCAATTCAATGGTTTCGAGGCCAAGATCGACGAGATCAGCCCTGATGTGAATAGGAAGCCCAGGGGTGGGTTGAGGAATATCCTCCCGCTAAGGATGTATATTCCCAAGTTAACTCCAGCCATCAAAACGACTAAGGCTAGGAAGATCCTCCTCAGGGACCTTATACCAGCGTACCAAGAGTCTATTAAGGACATGAGGTCCCTCAGCGTGTTAGCGGTCTTCCTCATGAGGGAAGCGAGGATCTCCCTATCGGAGATCGTCATGACGCACTTGAAATACTTAGGGATCTCAACCTCAGCGTCATCGACAATCATCCTCTCGTAAATCCCTAGATGTCTCATCGCGTAGACCTTCCCACTACCCGCCTCGAGGTCGCTCGCTATGGCATCTGCCGACACGGGATCGGGGACCTCAATTGGGGCGAAGCTGGGTAGGAGGAAGTAGAGAGGGAGGAAGACTAACGGGAGGAGAGGATCTAAGTACATCCTGTAACTTGCGAGAAAACTCGCAAGAACACTCAAGGATATCGCTAAGGTGATGCCAAGCTGGATCCATCTCTGCCTGCTCTCCAGGTCTATTTCATAGAGGCGGCTCAGCAAGCTCATCGCCTGCGATGGTAAGCTTTTACCATCTCCCCCCTCCAGGAGACCAGCTAGGTAGCTCCTCAGATCCCCCAGTTTGCGATACACAGCTGCTTTCGCGGGCACGCCCTCCACAGCCACCTCGTTGTAGCAAGATATCGCTATGAGCCCTGATGCCAAGCCGGAGCTAACCCCTACAACGAAGTCCTGAGTCAGCTTGAGTAGATCGATCGTCCTGGCTTCAGCAGACCTTCTAGCTCGCATATACGCTTCCCCACCTCCTCGTTCGTGTTAGCCCCCCTCAGGTGCTCCAGAATGGAGAGCCACCTGTCACTACTCCCCTCCGCCGGAGCCCAAGCTCCCTCCCACACCATCATCCTAACCACACTCCTTCCCTCCATGAGCACTGCTAGCGTCCCCTCAGGAATCTCTAGGCCCCAGCTCTCCCACTTGCTCGCTAATCCCTCGTAACTCCTCGCGTGAGAGGTAGCTAACACTCTCAGACCTGAGGAGTGAGCTAGAGCAAATGCCTCCGCTTGTTCCCTGGTGAGTATCTCCCCCAGGAAAACCAGGTCAGGGTTCCTGTGAAGTAGGAACCTAATGAAATCCAGTTTCCCGCGTGGAACTTCGTATGGGCTGTGATGCATCCCGTAGACACTGAGGTCCTCTATCTCCCGTACCTCCTCGACGCTTATCAGCCTCAAATCTCGGGGGAGAACAGCGAGCAACGCGTTAGCCAACGTGGTCTTCCCCACTCCGGTTCTGCCGAATATCAGCACGGGATGACCATGCTCCAAATTCTCCAGTATTAAGCTAGCCTCCTCCTCACTCAACACTCCTAAGCTTATGAGCCTCGGGAGGCTCAACCTCCTCATCGCGCTCAGGCTTCGAACGTCCAGAGCTCCTCTGGAACTAGGAGGCACATCCAAGGCTATGCGGAACTTAGCATCGCCTAGCGTCAGATCCACCTCAGCTAAGCTCCTCCTGAAGTCGAACCCTGAGTTCGGATCCGCCTCAACGAACGTGATGAACTTCTTGAGCTCTCCC
>CALJEO010000139.1 GCA_938073845.1 uncultured archaeon | reverse complement strand
TAACGCATGCACAGGAGACCCTGACCCTCCTACTGCTCCCCCTGGGCCTCTCAGGGACTATAACCCTGGCCACCTTATCGGAGAAGTCCTCCAGATTGGTCACGATCGAAGAGGAGGATCTCTCAATAGCCCTAGCTATTGAATCCGCAACCCTCTCCATATCGGTGACGATGGGCACATCCTTACCTCGGGGTGGGGGAGTGGGTCTGGGGATGATGATGGTACCGCTCCTCCTGGGAATCCATATCCAGGTGTCGATCGGCTCCTCTACCGTCACGGCAGCTGGAGCCTGCTTGAGGTACCTCCTCAGCTTACTATCGAAGTCCTCATCCGTCAGGAGCCAAGGCAGATTCTCCCTGAGGAACTCCAGTCTTCTCTCCGGAGGCTCTTCTGAGAGTTTCCTCCAGATGGAATTGACGAGCTTCTCGTAGTGAGCTAGAGTACCTACTCTTGAGTATCCGGAAAGCTCCCTGTTCACCCTCCTATGCAGCACCTTAATCACGTTGACCAGGCAATCCTCTTCAGCCCCCAAGCACTTCAGGAACTCGCTCTCATACGCTCTAAGTTGGGCAGTAGCTCCCCCAACTATCTCCATCTCAAGTGGTTCCGTTCTCCTGATCCTGAGGAGACCCTTTCTGGACAGAGTCAGGGCTATTATCACCAACAACCTACCGTAGCTTATCTCCCTCCCCTCTAACTTCTTTAAGTAAGCTACCTCGGGTGGCTCGAGGTTCTTGTTAACTCCTAAGCTCTCAACCAAAACCTCAGGGATCTGATAGGGCCTCTTCTCTATCAGGGATTTAGCGTACCTCACTATAAGGAAGATAGATATCAGGAGGGCTCCGAGGAAGATGAAGGCTATCGCAGCGTACAGCAGATCGCTCTCCCCGGAGCTCACGTAACTGGATACGTATTCCTTCGGGAAGGAGATGCCGACATCTAACTTGGAGTTGGGCGATAGCATGCTCCTCTCCCAGTAGAGGGATAGCCTACCCCCCTCCAGAACGATCAGATTATCGTAATCCGGCTGGTTCCTCACTTCCTCGCTCCTAACACCAGGGGGGAGCACGATCCATAACCTCAGCCTCCTGACGGTGGCATCGAACCAGGAGGGGATGAAGCGCAACCCAACGTTACCAGGATTCACCTTATCCTCGTACAGGAAGCCCCTCAACCTGACCTCTAATTGGTAAGTCCTGGATTCCCCAGCGTATATGAGCGTAATAGGGCGCATTAAAACGGCGTAGTAGTCTCCCTCAACGATCTTCTCGTATTTGACCTCCCTGCTCCCTCCCTCGTGAATCTCAGAGGCTGATAGGACATCGAAGTCCCGGGAGGGCATGCCCACGGAGACGTACCCGCTCACCGCGCCGGAGGTGACGTGGATCGTCAGGTTGTAGGAGAGCATGACATCCCCCGATCTCTCTATCACGAGCACCACGTCCTCGCTCTCCACCTCATAGCTTACCTGTGCTGAGGCAGCGGTCAGGGGAATCATTAGGAGTATTATCATAATCGGAAGGCATGCCTTAGGCATCTTCATATCAAGAGGGATTGATATTTAATCGTGAGTTGGATCGCATCCTGTGGCGCGGATAGCCCCGGGGATAGAGTTTGAGGAGGATGAGCTGAAGCTCCTAGTCGAGGGTAGGGAAATAAAACCCATGATTAGATGGATAAGCGATCTGAAGAAGGTCCTGATGAGACCTGAGGCTATTAAAGAAGATTTCCCGGCCTACCTCATGTACAGGGACCTACCGCCCCTGACCCACAGCTGGGCTAGGTTCGATCTCACCGTAATACCGTCCTGGGAGGTGGGAGGAGAGCTAGCTAAGACGAAGGGTCATTATCATCTTCCAGTAGACGGAAAGTATCTTCCAGAAGTCTATTTTGTGCATTCAGGAGAAGCGAAGTTCCTCCTCCAGAAGAGAGGAGCCTCTACCTATGAGATAGAGGACTTCTTGGTGGTTAGGGCGCGGGAGGGGTCCATTGTGACCGTGCCTCCGGGCTACGGGCACGTCATCGTGAACACAGGAGGCGATGTGTTGGTCATGAGCAACGTCATCGATAGGAGGGTGGAGCCCGACTACGGGACCTATGAGCTGACCAGGGGTGCAGCCTACTACGTGACGCGCGAGGGCATGATCAGGAACGATAGCTATGCATCCGCTCCGAAGCCAAGGTATGAGGAGCCAAACAAACTTGAGGGATCATTGATGGATCTGCTCTCCGATGAGAGCTTCCTGAGAAGGAGGCTGGGGAGCGGCTCATGCTAGCTTGTACTCAACCCCTCCCTTAACGTGACCGTAACCTATCAATCTCCACCTGTTCCCTATCCTGGCAGATATAGCTACCCTCTGCCCCAGCTCAGCCACCGCCGGTATCCTGACGACGAGCTTCATCAAATTCTCGTTGCTTATTTCCTTGAGTACCGCTGGAACAGTGGCTGTGCCCACATTCAGCTGGATGAAATCGCCGCTCTTTGGTTTTGTGACGGGGATCTCCTCCTTCATACCCACTATCTTATTGAAGAACATCGCTTCAACATCCAGCTCCAACCAGCTGGGTGGTAGCTCGCCGGGCATACCCACGACGCTACCCACCATGTTATCAGCTTTGGTTAGGGCTGGATCTAGGAGCGTTCCCACGCCTATGAGCCCGCCCGGATAAGCCTCATAAAGGGGGGTCTCCTCACTCTTCAGGCTCACTATCTTAGTGGTCAGGGGGATGAACTTGCCTCCCTTATAGGCTCCGGGTCTTATCTCTATCTCATCACCTATCCTAAACCTTCCCTGAATGATAGTACCTCCCAGAACACCACCTAAGAGCTTCTCAGGTCTCGTTCCAGGCCTATTGACGTCAAAAGACCTGGCCACATACATCTTAGGCGGTTTGTTGGGATCCCTCTCGGGAGGGGTGAAGAGCCTCACCATCTCCCTCACCAGGAAGTTTACATTGACACCGTGGAGGGCTGAGACTGGTATTATCGGTGGGATCTCACCTAGATTCGCTTCTAAGAACTTAACGATCTGCTCGTAATTCCTCACGGCCTCCTCATCACTCACCAGCTCTATCTTCGTCTGAACCACTATCATCTGCCTCACCCCCATTATCTTGAGGGCCATCAGGTGCTCCCTGGTCTGGGGCTGCGGTACGGGTTCGTTCGATGCTATTATGAAGAGAGCAGCGTCCATCAGGGTAGAGCCAGCGAGCATTGTCGCCATGAGCGTATCGTGGCCCGGGCAATCGACTAGAGATATCTTCCTGAGCAGTACCGTCTCGCTCCCGTCCACAGGGCAGACCTTAGAGGTGGTGTAGTAATCGCATGAGGGACACTTCCTGAGCTCGGCGTTGGCGTAACCCAGCTTTATGGTGATCCCCCTCCTCAGCTCCTCGCTGTGCCTCTCAGGCCAAACGCCTGTCAGCGCTTGCACAAGCGTCGACTTACCGTGGTCGACGTGACCCGCGGTTCCCACATTCATCTCCGGTTGCCCATGGACCATTGGATCACCTTAAGAAGCCTCACTCCTTCCAACAATCTCCTCTAAGGGTTTCTCCCCGCGTTTTAATACCTTGAGGTTTATCTGCCTAATAGCATCCGAGATGACACTTCCTCTGACGAGCTTGACCCTCCTCTCCCCTTTCCTCCTTGGGTGGAAGCCCGGAGGAGAGGAAAGGAGGATCTTCCTCTTCCCCGGGGTCGGTATGGATGGGTGCATTGGGAATCCATCCCTATCTGTCCCTCCAGTTATCACGAACGTGTACCCGGGTAGGCCCAAGGGATCGCCCGATATCTCTTCCCCCAACCTCTTACCAACGAAGTACTTCAGACTGTCCTTCGGCAGCTTCAGGTGGAACGTTCTTCCCGTAACGTCCCCTATATCCAGCACAAGAAACTCCTCGACGATACCTCTCCTCCTGCTAGACATTCGATCA
>CALJEO010000138.1 GCA_938073845.1 uncultured archaeon | reverse complement strand
TCTCCTCCTCTCGATGCTTAAGCTGCTCTCCCTCCTAGCAGAGGGAAGGCCTCAGATAGCTGTGCTCACAGCAGCCCTAGGAAATCCCGAGGAGCTTGCTGAATACCTGAAGAGCGTGAACGGGAGGGAAACCTCCGTGATAAGGGGAGATCCCTTCAGGCCCAGGAACGATGTCTACCTGATACTAGGGAAGAACCTGAGGGGAGTCTGGGAGTGCCTGAGATCCCATAGGGAGAGGATACTCTCTGAGGATGTGGGTGATGACGTCAGGAACTCTTTGGAGAGTTATGAGCTCTTCGAGAAGAACGCCTACAAGTTGATCGAGATAGGGCGCTCCTTAGGCATAGAATGCCCTCAACCCCTCATCGATCCCGCCGAGGTGATCTCCCAATTTGAGAAGGACGATGGGGTCACGATAGTCTTCACTAATAGCATAAGGAGCGCGGAGAACCTGAGGAGGAGGTTAGTCAACGAGTTCGGTGTGACCAGGGTGGCCTCGCACCACCATCTCGTCTCGAAGCAGGAGAGGGAGGAGATAGAGGATGCTGCGAGATCTGGAGAGCTTAAGATCATCATAAGCCCCAGGACCCTCTCCCAAGGTTTAGATATAGGGAACGTGATCAGGATAGTTCACCTCGGCCTCCCGGATAGCCTCAGGGAGTTCAAGCAGAGGGAGGGGAGGAAGGGGAGGAGAGAGGAAGTCGAGTGGACTGAGAGTCTGATCTTCCCACTCTATAAGTGGGATAGGGAGCTCCTTTCAAGGGGGACAGATGCTCTCGCTGAGTGGCTCAAACTCCCGATGGAGATAACGCTAGTGAACCCAAGGAATAAGTACTCCAGGCTCTTTGAGGGTCTATTTAAGTTACTGAGTCCTGATCTAAAGCTTTTCCTAACTGAGGATGAGGTCAGGCTTTTATCAGGCCTAGGCCTCATCTCCCAGGGCGAGTTAACGGATAGAGGGAAGAGGGTTTGGGATATGATGAACTTTTACGAGTTCGGTCCTCCTTATGGCTTTAAGAGGGTTCTGAGGGAGGAAGATGGGCTGAGGTACCTCGAGGACATAGGGCACTGCGATCTGGTCGAGAGGTTCCAGCCCGGCTGCATAGATTACGGCAGCGATGCCATAGTGGTGGACTTCAGGAGGAAGGGCAGAGTGGTGACTGGGGTCTTAGAGGAGCCCTTCAGGTACTCCACCATATATTCCTTCGATGCGCTCGCTTTCATGCTAGAGGAGTACGAGAAGGTTAAGCTGGGCTGGGGTGAGAGGCCGGACATAATGGATGATTATCACAGAGGAAGGATCGGAAGCGAAGTTATCTGCGTGGTGGATCCTCCCACTAATGGGTTCGGGATGAGGACGAAGGTCCCCAACAGGGTATATTGGAGGCTGATCTCATCCAAGGTCAAGCCGGTGAGGGTGGAAGGGAGCACGATACTGATCAGGGAGAGCAAGTCCCTGCCCGTTATAGCCCCAACGGGAGGGGTGTACAGGGATTACACCTACGGGATCTCCGTGGAGCTCGACCCCAAGGAGGACCTCACTTGGTTGAGGATAGGGCTCGCGACCCTAGTGCTCATCCTCAGACTCTCCCTCAGGATACCGATAGGTGCTCTCTACTACGAGGTAGCCAATCTTGGGGAGAAGAAGGTCCTGATGATACATGAACCGGAATCGGCTGGGATAATAGAGGATCTGGACTGGCTGAAGGTAGCTAAGAGCGTCGACCTCTTCAAAGCTGATGGGCTCTCGGAGATAATGATGATGCTGATCGATGAGGAAGCGCACTACGAGTTCGTCATTAGGGGGCTCAACTGGGATCTGGCTAAGAGGTTCGCGAGGAGGGCCCTGAATTACATCCTCATGAAGCAGAGGATCCCCTTCGCAATCGAGGGGAAGGTTTTCATCATCCCAAAACCATCTAGGGCCAATAAGTTACTCTCCATCGATTGCATACGCGTGGATCTGGGAGAGGCCCTATCTCTCGGTTTTCTGGGGATCTACGATGGGGAAAATCTGAGTGTGCAGACCGTCACGAGGGAGTTCTTTGAATCATCTAGGGCTGATCTATCAGTCTTAGAGGGCTGTGTGAATGAGGGCTTCTCCTTGCTCTGCTGGGATCTCGGATCCCTCCTGGAAGATCTCTCCTCCCTCAACCAGAGGACTCTCTGCTATATAATCCAGGGCCTGAGGGACGAGGGTAAACTCTTTGAACTGAAACCCCTAATCGAGGAATTCCTCGAGACAGATCCCGTATCTCTGGAGGACGTCTCGAGGAGCTTATGGGGGATCGAGAGCTCAATGAAGGACCTCGTGGTTGAGGCCGAGAGATCCTCTGCCGAAATAGATCTCAGCGGTACCTCTAGATGGGAGAGACGCACGAGGTACCTCAGGGAGAAGGCTGCCAAAATAATTGGGGAGAGGACTAAGGCCATCTACCTCACTTTCTTAGCTCTGAGTGGGGATCGTCGCTCTCAGTAGACGGGAACCTCCCCGTCTATCAGCCTCTCGACGAACCGATCTATCCTAGAGATCTCCCTGAGGAGTATCTCCTCTATCTGGTTCTTAAGCTCCTCTAGGCTCGATTCCGTGGAGACCTCGGCAGCTATAAGCGTTGGTTCATTTATCGGATGACCTATTCTACTGAGGAGCCATACGTACGCCTCCCTCACCTGAGGCACTTCCTCAAATATCTTCCTAGCGATCTCGTAAGCGTAGAGATTATATATCTTTCCGACGTGGCTCACTGGGTTCTTTCCAGCGGCTGCTTCCGAGCTCCTGGGCCTCATGAGGGGTATAACGCCATTGACCCCGTTCCCCCTCCCAACCTGACCGGAGTCCCCTCCCTCGGCTGAGGTACCGAGCACGGTGAGATAGACCCCTCCCACGCCCCTTCCCCTCACGTCCAGCGTGTTCAAATACACCTCCATCGATTCGAACTGATCACCGTAATTCTCCTTGAGGAATGAGTTCACCCTCTCCATTACCTCATCCTTCCGCCTGAAATACTCCGATTCACTTGATATAAATCTATCCACGAAGGCTAGGGCTATGGTCAGATCTAGCTTGTTATTGTAACGGCTTCCCATCACCTTAACGTCCTCACCAGTCTCCTCGAAGCTCCTCTTGAAATCCTTAGAGTTTAGGAACCTCTCAACGTCTAGGACAACCCTTTCAGTTCTAGAGAGCGGGGCGTATCCTACGGCGGCGGATGTATCGTTAGCGCCCATCACTTTACTGCCCCTCCTGAAGATATCAGTGAGCTCAGCGCTCCCCTGCTTCATCTCCACTTGGTATCTCACGTGGAGATCCGGATCCACGAACCTCAGGTTCTCCCTTATCCAAGATTTAGCCGCCCTCCTCACCACCTCATCGATATCGATGACTTCCCCTGCCAGCGAGGTCGTCGCCCTGTCGCCGAAGACTATGAGCATTGGCTCTATCACCTTCCCCCCACCGAAGGCCGGCTCCGTCACCCCAGCCGCTAGCAGGGACTTATCGGCGTTGTAGTGCAGCAAGCCCCCGAACCTCCTCAGGTACTCCCTGTTCAGCTCTAGAGAAACCCTCTCCATTATCCCATCCGCTATAGTATCCGGATGCCCGATACCCTTCCTCTCAACGATCTCTATGGGTTGTTCGTCAACGGGAGGTCTTCGAGAGAGCGAGACCCTCAATGAGGTCATATGACATCGGACGAAGATCGACCATCTGAAATAAATAAACATTCCACTAACTCGTGACTCCCCCGGTGGGATTGAATTGATCACCATAATCACGACCACGGGACTTTGTAACATGAGGTGCGGTTACTGCGGCGGTAGCTTCGATCCCAAGCTCGTGCCGGACCGGGAGGTGTACTCCATAGAAGATCTCGTGGAGTTCATAGCTGAGAGGGATTCCGATGTGGCCTTCTACGGGGGTGAACCCCTCCTCAACCCGAGGCTGGTAATGGAGGTGATGGATTCCCTGGCCCGAAGGGACTGGGGAGGAAGGTTCATTATACAGACCAACGGCACGCTCATCGAGAATCTGCCTAAGAGGTACTGGCTCTCCTTCGACTCAGTCCTTCTCTCAGTGGATGGCAGGCCGTGGGTCAATGACAGGCAGAGGGGGGAGGGAAGCTACGAGGAGGTGGTGAGAGCCGCCAGGATCCTGAGGGAATCGGGCTTCTCTAATGACCTGATAGCTAGGATGACTGTATGGGAGGGAACAGATATCTACGAGGATGTCACGCACCTCCTGGGACTGGGACTTTTCGATCACGTCCACTGGCAGCTGAACGTGATCTGGTCAGAGAGGTGGGACCTTGATGGGTGGGCCAGGGCCTCCTACCTCCCCGGTATCAGGAAGCTCTCCAACCTCTGGATCAAGGAGATGAGGAGGGGAAGGATCTTGGGCATAGCCCCATTCCTAGGAATAATGAGAGCGGCCCTCTTCGATGACCTACCGTCACCCCCATGCGGTGCTGGTAGTGAGAGCTTCACGGTCCTTCCGAATGGGAGGATAGTGGCTTGTCCCATCGCTGTGGACTCCGATTGGGCACAAGTCGGGAATCTAGGTGATGAGGAGCTCAATGAGGTGAGGATTGGGGAGCCTTGTTTGAGCTGTGAGTACTTCAAGTACTGCAGGGGGAGATGCCTCTACGCCTACGTGGAGCGTCTTTGGGAAGAGGAGGGATTTAGATCTGTGTGTAACGTGACTAAGGGGATGATTGGAATCATTGTCTCACTGGAAAGCGAGATCAGAGAGCTCGTGAAAGATGGTATCCTTAGCTTTAAGGAGCTCTACTATCCCAGATATAACAATACGGTCGAAGTGATCCCCTGAACGGTGATCCACTTGGACTGGGAGGATCTTCTGGTAGAGGCCCTGGGAAGTAGGATTAGGGTGAGGATGATCGGCTACCTGATCCAGAGGGGAGGGGCTAATGCGAGCAGGATAGCTAGGGATCTAGACATCCCCTACGCGAGCGCCAAGAGGAACCTTAGGGTGTTAGCTGAGATAGGCATTCTAGAGGAGATCGCAATAGGAAGGGCCAAGATTTATAGACTTTCCAATAGCGAGAGCGTTCGTAGGTTGGTTAAATGCATAACGGCTCGGATACATTAGCGTCTCAGATTGCTGAGCTCAGCATCCCGCTGATCAGATATCCTGATCGAGCTCTGAATTACGTTTAATAGATACTCAGTCCCCAGTTTCACCAGCCTTAAGCTCCTCGAGGGCTCATCGAAGCCCCTTCAGGTGGACCCGCTAGCCCTCACAATCCCATCGAAGCTCAGGGAAGAAGGATCACCTCTGAAGCGTGCTCCTCTCAGGGCATCATCCCACATCAGAGTACTTCTATTCCTCTATTAATCTAGCCTGAAACTGTTAACTACGGTTGGCGAGATTGAATAGGGACATCTGCGACCTTCTGGAGTACCTCCAAAGACTCAAATCCCTTGGAGCAAAGGAGATGAGGAGCACCCAGAGATAAAAGCCTAGTTGCGGGTCAGTCCCAGGGAGCCCTCCTGGACCCCCTCCTTGCGTAACTCCTGTGGTCCCTGTAGTAGTATCTGGGACCAGTGTCTCTCCTTTCCCAGGCCTGTCCCCTCTTAACCACGATCTTCCTTGAGGAGTTCGCCCTCTCGATGAAACTATTTCTCCTCGAATCCCTGAGGGCCAGATAGCTGGCGAACAGGACTATGGTCGCCCCGACACCTGCGGTAACCCATATGTTATCGAAACCCAGCCACGATACTGCAGCAGAAGCGAACTTCTCAGGAAGCCTCACCGAGATCCTCTCACTCACCCAATTTGACCAAGCTCCCTCTTTATCCCTCACCCTGAAGCTCACAGTATAGTTCCCGCTCCTTGAATAAGTGTAGTTTATGTACTTATGGGGAATGGAGTTCCCCTCGAGCTCCCCGGTGAAGGTCTTTCCATCACCCATCCTCCACTCGTAGGCTACCACCTGACCATCGGGGTCGATGCCCATCCCCTGGAAGAGGAAGCTAGCCCCATCGATGGCCTTTATGGATACTATAGAGGCCTGTGGCGGCTTGTTCCCTCTAACAGCTACGCTCACCGTGTAAAGAGATTCAAGACCATTAGAATCGGTCACCTTGACCTTGACCGTGTAGGCCCCTTCCTTGGGGTAGGAGTACTTCATCTCAGCGCCACCTCTCTTCACCGTACCATCACCGAAGTCCCATGCGTACGTTATCGGATCCCCATCCGGGTCGTAAGCCGATGCCTTGAAGGATATAGTAGCACCCGGAGTCGGTTCACTTGGGGTGAAAACGACGGATGTGATGATGGGCGCCCGGTTCGGGATCTTAGTCGATGTGATTACGGACTTCACGTAAACCTTAACAGATGCCGTATTCGAATACTCGCCCTTATCATCCTTAACCCTCACAGTGACGGTATAGGTACCTTCACTGGAGTAGACGTGCGTCACCTTCGTGAGGTTGGCGCCATCCTTCCTCTGTCCGTCACCGAAGTCCCAGTAGAATGTGGTTACCCGGCCATCGGGATCGGATGCCCGCGCTAAGAACGTCACCTTTTCACCGGGCTTAGCCGGGTTCGGTTCCACACTCTCGAGCTCCACTAGAGGTGGCTCATTTGACCTCGTGACCTGTACGCTGAACCCATAGGTGGAATTTAAGTTGAATAAATCTCGGACCACTATCCTCACGCTATACTGCCTGTAGTCTTTGTAAGTGTGAGATACGCTCATCTCGTAAACGTAGTAAGTCGTACCACCCTCTTTCGTTTCATTGACCTTCGTCCACCCACCGTACTTCTTCTCGACAGTACCGTCCCCGAACTCCCATACGACTTCCCTGAGGTGTTTGCTGTGCTCATCATCCTTTATTATCGCTGTGAAGTACACCGTTTTTCCCTTTATGACGTAGGATACGTTGACTACCTTCGGGGGCTTGTTCAAGGAAGTATCGACGGCCTCGCAACCGGTGTCTGCCGAAGCATACATCGTCGCTAGCATAATTAAAGCCAGGCTCATAGAAACCAACATTTTAGTTGCTCTCATCGGCGAATATCCCCGCGACCACCTAAATAAACGTTTCAGGCTCCATTTCTTAACTTACTGGTGCAACCGTTTCATTTAGTACAATTATGAAATTGTGCGGAAGAAGTAAATATAAATAACCTAATTATCTTATTTCATAACATTTTTGTGAAAGAAATTGTAAATATATTTAATATTAAGATGCTATGGAGATAGAATTTAGAGAGATAACTGCTTTATAATATATTAAATAACCTTTAAACACCACCCCTGAGGTCCACTCAATCCAGCTGTTTCAATACCAGGTCGACTATTTCGCTGAACGCCTTAGCTACCAGGCTTCCGCGGTGCTCTAAGATCACAGGCTTACCCTCATCGGTGAGCTCGGTTAACTCGGGATCTATCGGTACCTCCCCTAGGAACGGTATTCCCTCCTCATCCGCAAGCTTCCTACCTCCCCCCTCACCGAATATCCTCATCTTTTCACCGCCGCACATGAAGTAGCTCATGTTCTCGATCAATCCTAGTGATCTGACGTTCATCAGTTTAGCCATTCTTATAGCCCTTCTAACGTCCATAAGGGCAATCACCTGAGGTGTTGTCACGAAGATCACTCCATCGAGGGGCATCAACTGCATCACGCTTAACGGCTCATCTCCCGTCCCTGGAGGAAGATCCACCACTAGAAAGTCTAAATCTCCCCAGTAGGTGTTCTCAATTAGCTCCTTGATTGCTTTGGCCTTCATAGGTCCTCTCCATACGATGGCGTCCTCGTCACTCACCATGAAGCCAAGGGATATTACTTTCATCCCCAGGGGCCCGTTCACGGGCATTATCTTGTTGCCCTCCAGAAGGACCTGAGAACCGATCAGTCCCGTAGCCCTGGGAACGTTGGGTCCTGTAATGTCGGTATCCAGTATGCCCACTGAGTAGCCTCTCCAAGCTAACTCAGCTGCTAAATTCACTGAGACCGTGGTCTTTCCGACACCACCCTTTCCGCTCATCACAGCAATCTTCCTGCTGATGTTCCTCAAACTGTCTGGAACCTTTCCCACTCCATTATCCAGGGGGATCACCTGGGAGGTGATTCCGAGCATCCTAAAAAAGGGTCACCTCATGTAGAACCTACCCAGCACATAGGGAAGAGCGGTCCTCCCCCTCACTCTGAGCCCTATGGATATGAGCTGACCGTGTTTGAGCGGGTGGTCGATAACCTTCTTCCAAGCGCCCCCTTCCTGTACCCAGACACCGGCTGGAGCCCCCATATCGCTTATCCAGTATTCGTTGCCTACCTTAGATATCTCCACCCACCCCAGCGGAGGTCCAGGTGGGAGAAGCCTCTTCCCACCTATCTCCTGAAGGCATATGTCAGCCTTACCTGTACCACCCTGCCTCCTCTCCCTACCTATTGTTACCCTGGTTCCCATAGGAACCACCTTACCCTGTATGATGAGTCTTGGTCCCTCCCCTTGCGGTATCCTCCCTCCCATAAGGCTCAGAGCCATCTCCTTAGCGCTCCCAAACCTCTCCCAAGGATTGATGTTCAGAGACTTCTCCAGAACGTATTTAAGATTCTCTGAGATGTTTCCGGGAATCCTTATCGCTGAGGGATCATCAGGAGGATCCCTTCCTGTCAGCATGAATAGGAGGAGGGCTCCAACTGAGTAAAGATCTGACTCAGGTGATATCTCACCCTTCAGGAGTTCAGGAGCGCTCCATCCCATGGTGCTAGCTAGAGGTTTGCTCCCGAACCTCCTGGCAACCCCCATGTCGACTAGG
>CALJEO010000137.1 GCA_938073845.1 uncultured archaeon | reverse complement strand
CAGGTGAGCCCTGAGCAGCTCTTGGACAAGAAGATGATATTCGTGCTGAACCTGAAGCCGAAGAGGGTCATGGGTGTGGAGAGCAGGGGGATGCTGCTGCTGGCTGAGGAGGAGGGAGGTAAGGTCCACCTCATAGAGGTGCCCGATGAGGTGCCTGAGGGAACGAAGGTTTGGTGATCAGAGGAGTCCCGCTGATTGTAGAGCCCTCCTCACGTCCTCCCTCTCCTCCTCGCTCAGGGGTTGGGATGGCATCCTGGCATAGCCCCCGGGCAGACCCCTGAGTCTCAGGGCCTCCTTAGTGGCGCTCAGCTGGTTGTACTTCTTCACCACAATTTCGTTGAGCATTGTGAGCGTCAGCTGTATCCTCGAAGCCCTTACTATGTCTCCTGACTTGAAGGAGTTGTAGAGATCGACAGCTAACTCCGGAGCGAATATTGAGACGGCCACTATCCCACCATCACCCCCCAGGATCAGGGTATCTAGGATCAAATCTCCGGTACCAGCTAGTACAGATCCCTTGCCCTTCAGCAACCTTATCAGCTCAGAGATGCGCCAGATTAGCCCGCTAGATTCCTTTACGCCGGCGAAGTTCCCGTGATCGGCCATCCTGACTATCGTATCGATGGGGATGTCGTAGCCAACGAACTTCGTGACGTTGTAAAGGAGTATCGGAACACCGGTAGATCTGAAAATGAGCTCGTAATGCCTCAGGAGCTCCCTGGGGCTTGGTTTGAAGTAGTAAGGGGGAGTCAGGAGGACGCCATTGACCCCTATCCTCTCAGCCTGACTCACCTGCCTGAGCAGGGCCCTCGTCGAGGGACTGCTTACGCCAGCTATCACCGGCACCTGACCCCCCACCTTATCCACGACGAACCTCAGCACCCTCTCCCTTTCCTCCTCATCCAGTAAGGGGCCCTCCCCGTTGCTCGCGCAGCTCGCCAGGCCGTGAACCTTAGCATCGAGCCAGAAGTCAAGGAGCCTATCCAGGGAAGAGAGATCCAGTTCACCTTCCTGAGTGAATGGGGTTACGTGAGGTGGTATTATACCGTGAAACCTCATGCTCATCTCGTGGAATGGGAGGTAGATGATAAAAAGTTTTCGAGAGGCTAGCTAGCTCAGAAACTAGTCTCTATCAACCTCAGGAGTTCCCTAACTTCTGAGGGGATGAGAAATCTCGGAGAGATCCTACAGAAAACTCTCTTGATCAGGTTGAGCCTCAGCTTCCCGCCGCAAGCGTAGGGATGTCCTCCTCCGCTCAGCATCTCGCAGATCCTCCTTAGGTCCAGCTCCTTAGATGCGCCTGCGTATAGGGAAAACCTCCTGCAGTTGAAGACGACTGAGAAGTCGACTCCGAACTCCCTAGCAGCTCTCCTAGCGATAAGCGAGCCCGGTCCTCCCCTCCTGAGGTCTATAACACAGTACCTCCTGCCGCTCCCCGTGACCCTAACGGAAGCTCTCCTAAGGCCCTCCGATACCTGATCCTCGAGCTCCATCATCTTAACTTCCCCGAAGCGCCTGAGCTCATCGTCTATTGGCGAGCCGTTCACCAACCTCTCTAAGAGCTTCCTCCTCATCCTCCTATCCATCGAGATCGCATTGTAGAGCCTTGCGATTTCCGTTAAATAGCTCCCGGTGTCTGCATCATCAGCTATCTTGGCCAGCTCCTCCTCGAACTCACCTCCACCCAGCTCCTCCAGGACGAGCCTCGCGTTGCTGGTGGAGGGCCTTACCCTGAGCTCCACGATTCCAGAGAGTCTGGAGAGTGCCTCGCCGTCCCAGTGGTGATGATCATACCAGCGTATCCTGAGGCCCGTCGAGGAGAGCCTCCTCAACTGGCTCTCCACAGGATCGAGCTTCGACCTGTTCAGCCCTATGTCCAGGATGAGTAGCTCGCTCCCCTCAACTCTCAGCTTCGAGAGCGTCTTATCTATGGAACCTGGTCCCGAGAAGGAGCAGCTGAAGCCGCCGCCCAGGGCCCTAGCTGCTATCGCAGCGCTCACTATACCATCGACGTCACCATGCGTTACGATCACGACCACCTAGATCACCCTCCCTGCCGGCAGGATCATTAAAGCCAGCTGAGCTCCACCCTTTCCCTCAGGGAGTTAATCAGATCTAACTCCACCTTCCTAGGGCCTATCTTCGATGTGGAAGCCGCTGAGGAGGCGACCGAGAACCTAGCTGCATCCTCGGGGCTATACCCCCTGGCCAGGGCTATGCCGAGGGCTGCCGTGAGGACATCTCCTGCACCCACGTCGTCTAACACGTTCACAGCTGGAGCTGAAGCTCTGAGAAAACCCTCTGGGAAGCTGAAGAGCGCTCCTCCGCTACCCAAACTGATGGAGACCACGCTGAAGTGCTTGGAAAGCTCCCTCAAGCATTCGATGGGGTCAGGATTACCGATGGCAGCTATCGCCTCCTCCCTGTTGAGGTGCACCGCTAGATCGAGTCCAAGGAAGTCGTTCAGGGGCTCGCTGGAGAGACTGACCCCTTCCCCTCCGAAGACCCTCAGCACACCCTGCAGGTCGAGCATCACTACTCTAGCAAGCTTAATCGATTCTAGAGCTACGCTTCTCCCAACCTCACCTGCGACAGGTCCTAAGTGGATCACATCCACTTTTAGATCACTTAGATCCGATACCTCGATCTCGCTGCATCTGCTCAGAAGCAGAGTGGGGCATGAGAAACCTCTCCCCCTCCTTATCGCGAACCTAGTCGTTTTCTCACATGTCCTCCTGACCCTAGAGGTATCGACGCCCTCTTTAATTAGCTGAGCCAGAAGCCCCTCAGGCATGTCGTAACCTATCCTTGATACGGCAATGGCCTGAATTCCGAGCCCAGATGCGAAGACGGAACCGTAGGAGACACTCCCTCCGAGCCTCAAGTGATCCTCGAACTCGTCTATCGTGATATGACCCACGGCCGCATACTTCAAATGTCGAACCCCCTGTCCAGGAGCCTAGAGTACCATTGTGGGAAGGATGGGTTCTCCACGATCCTGGAACGCGTGTAAGGCCTTATGTCGAGGATGGGGGTGCCATCGAAAGCGTCCAGGTTTGAGACGTAGATCCTCTTGCCCACTATAGATCTAACCCTCACCAAGTGCAGGCCTATCGGGTTCGGCCTGTGAGGGGAGTCAGTAGCGAATACACCGACCTCAGGTAAATCCTCGAGCCTCAGGCCGAGCTTAATCAACCTCCTGGGCCTGACCAGCAGCGTCGACCTCTGCTCCTCCGTCACCTCGTGCAGGTAGGTCAGTACGATCAGGTGAGAGAAGCCCTCCAGTCCCCTGAGGGCAGCCTCATACTCCTCAAGAACCTCCAAGTGACCATCAACACCCTCCAGGCTTTCCTTAACCTCATCCCTCGAAGCCTCGGTCCTCACGAAGCCCACGGGCTTGAGGCTTATCATAGCTCCACGGCGCGATCAAGTATTAAAAGCATTCCTTGGGGGAGGTCCTCAGCACACCTCACTCGTTGAGGGACGAAGGCAAATATTAGCGGCTTCACCCGCTGGAAGGTAGCTCAGCCGTTCTCTCGTCCGCGATGTCACTGAAGTAAATTTAATAACAAATTGATCTCATGGGATCCCTCAACGGGGAAACCATTACCCAATGAGGAACGATTACCTCCGGGGTGACTCCATGCTATCAGGGTTGCTTTCAACGCTGAGAGGGGAGTTAGCTGCGCTCTTCGATCAGGAGAGCCTGACGATGGTGGTAGCTGGGAACACGGCAGCGGTGCTCATAGGGGCATTACTGTGGGTGCTCCTAGCTAGCATGCTACCAGTTGAGGAGTACGGTAGGGCTAACTACATCCTCTCACTCGGAGCCTTCCTGGCTAATCTCCCCCTCCTCGGGTTGAACGTCACGCTGAGGGCTTACCTCCCCAGGGGGAAGGAGGAACTGCTTGCACCATCTGTGCTCCTCACATCAGCCCTCTCCCTAATGATAGGGCTTCCTCTCATCAGCTTACATCCAGCCTTACCGCTCATAGTCTTCAGCAACTCGCTATTCATCCTGCTCACATCGGAGAGGCTCGGTCACCTAAGATATAGGGACTTCTTCCTCCTTCAGATATTCAGCAGGTTGCTCCAGCTCCTCCTGATCCTCCTGATGGTCCCTACTTTCGGGTTAGAGGGTGCTGTCTACTCCATAACGCTTCCCTTCACCCTCTTCTCCCTTCAGATGCTTAGGAAAACTAGAAGAGGACTTAAAGGGATCAGGGAGCTCATCAGGTTCTTCAGGTTCTCCTTCCTCTCCTATCTGAGTGGTGTAGTGGCTGCCATGGGGACAAGGTTTGATAAGGTGATTATAGGAACTCTCTACGGGGATAGGGCACTGGGACACTATCAACTGGTGTTCCAGTTCTACTCAGCCATGCAGGTCATACCAATAAGCCTGAGCAGCTACTTGCTGCCGATGAGGTCCTCAGGAAGACCTACAAAACTTCAGGAGATCCTAGGGATCTTCCTCTCGATGATAGTATCAGCTACAGGCTTCCTCCTGATACCCAAAGTGATCAAGGTGCTGTTTCCCAGTTTTTACCCGGAATCGGCTTATGCCGGAAGCATAGTCTCGCTGGCCGTGACAGTGGACTCTCTATACGGTATCTCATCATCCAGGAGGTTAAGTGAGGAGGATCCCGAGTCAGTCCTCATCTCGAGCGCTGTATCCCTTCCCCTCTTCTTCTCCTCGATATACTTCCTTGGCTCCTCCATGGGGGTGAACGGACTCGCCATCTCGCTCTTGATCTATAGGGCAGCATCCCTAGTTGCGATAGCCTTAGCGGGAGCTCTGAGGAGATCTGGCGAGGGAGCCGGCTGATGCCATCCTGCCCGCTGTGATCCCACCATCGACAACGAGCACCGCTCCCGTGACGTAGGAGGAGAGCGGGGAGGCCAGGTAGAGTATGGCCTGAGCCACCTCCTCAGCTCTCGCTACCCTACCGATGGGCACCAGGGAGGAGTAGCTCCTGAAGATCTCCTCGCTTCCCGCCAACCCCCTCAGCAGGGGAGTATCGACGAGTCCCGGAACCACAACGTTAACTCTTATCCCCCTCTCAGCTAATTCCAGAGCTAGAGCCCTGGAGAAAGCTATTATGGCAGCTTTGGCTGAGCAGTAAGCGGTTCCTCTTGGGTAAGGGCTTATCCCAGCTATGGAGCTCACGTTAACTATGGCCTCGCCCATATGAGGCAATGCGAACTTCGTGACGAGGAAGGTCCCCCTCAGGTTCACGTCTATGACGTAGTCCCAATCCTCAACAGTTAGCTCCTCCAGAGGAGCTCCCCTAAAGATGCCGGCAGCGTTCACGAGAACGTCTATCCTTCCCCACCTACCGACCACCTCCTTCACGATCCTCCTCGCATCCTCCTCCTTAGATACGTCTCCTAAGTGAAGTGAGGCATCATTCAGCATCCCGAGGGCAGCTTTCCCCTTCTCCTCATCCCTACCGACTATGGAGACAGCCGCGCCTTCTTTAATGAACAGCCTGGCCGTAGCTAGCCCTATACCCGAGGTACCTCCCGTTATCAGGGCCACCTTGCCATCTAGCAGCATACCCCTACCTGAGGGAGCTGAAGATATCCCTTTCGGACCTCTCTAATCAATTTGATAGGATCAACTCCCCAGCTGCCAGGTATATGTGAGTGGATCCTTCAAAGGTCTAGGCGAGCATGATGGTAGATCCCCCTCATACTAACTTTCAGTTACGAAACTAATGCTCTTGTGATTTCTCCGGAAGGACTAAACAGACCGCATAGGTCCATTCTCGCACCTTATTCGCATCTCAAATCCTCTGAATTGCGCAACGCTCCGGAGCGACGCTCCCCCAGGCATCACCCTGATACGCTCCTCGAGCCTCCCCATCTCTCTGACCACTCCACCTCCCTGAGGGGTAGGGTGACAGCCATGGTTCTGGTCCTCGTCTTCATCTGGGGAAGTAGGCCCCGTTGTGCACTCGAGTCGCTTCCTGAGTCACCATTCAGTAGCACCGGAGGTTTCCCATAACCCTTACGATCTCAATCCGTATCACGCCCTCCAGAAGCTGAGGTTAATAGGGATGAGCCTCCCGTTGCATCTAGCTCCGGGCTCTTAGGCTTTATTAAACAAATTTTTTAATAAAGTAAAGTTTTAAATAGGGAAGTCCCCGAAAATCTGGTGATCCCATGAGTGAGAGTGTCAACGTTCAGCTAGTGAAGGGATTCAAGGAACTCAAACTAGGAGCAGTGCTAGCTCTACTCTCGGATATTTTAGTAATAGCGTCCCTCTTCCCTTTGTTATTAGCAATGCCCAGGATGATGTGGTGGATGTCCCGTGAAGAAGCCCCTAGGTCCCTGAGGGAAGCTCTGGCGCCTCTGATGCCCGGAATGATCTCAGCAGCCGCCTTATCAGTGGCAGCCCTCGTCGTGGGGATCATGGCGCTCTACCTCTGGTACAGGGCCTCAAGTACCTTCAGACGTTACGAAGAAGCTATGTTCGGCCTGGGTAGGATAGGAGCAGCTTTAGCCCTTCTAGGTTCACTGATCTTAGTTATCTCACTGGCATTGATCTTCCTCTGGATCTTTAATCTATCCCAAATGCCTTGGAGGTCCTCCGATAGGGTAGCTGTAGTCTTAGCGACCCCGCTCCTCGGAGCGGCGGGTGTCTTGCTTGGGGCTCTGACCTACGTGATTGGCTGGATACTCTGCGGTGTGATGGTGATGAGGTTGAGTGAGATACCTGGGATGAGCCCTGACTTCAAGTACGCTGGCATCATGATGATAGCTGGGTCAGTGCTCTTCTTCATACCGCAGCTCTCGATAGTGGGAGCTCTGGTAGAGATAGCCTCCATGATAATGATCTTAGTTCACTCGGACACGGCCATCAAACGCCTGAGGGTACAGTGATGTTAATAACTTTGATGACTTTCCCATAGGGGGTGAGCGTGGAGCTGGTGAGGGCTCGCCTGAGGATATACGGGAGGGTTCAAGGGGTCTTCTTCAGGTCCACGATGAGGGAAGTGGCTAGCGAGCTAGGGGTCAGCGGATGGGTCAGGAACATGCCAGACGGCAGTGTGGAAGCTGTTGTTGAGGGGGAGAGGAGCAGGGTGGAGGAGCTGATAAGATGGGCTCACAGGGGCCCTCCGCTCGCTAGGGTAGAGAGAGTTGAGGTGAGGTGGGAGGGCTACAGGGGGGACTGGGAGGGTTTCAGCGTCCTCGGCTGAGTCGTAATATTTTTAAATCCATGATTGAGATCCACTCGGGGTGAAATATGGCTTCTAGAGGACTTCCACTCTTAGGCCTCAGGTTGGACATGCTGCTGACACTCTCGCTGATAATAGCGATCTCAACCTTCATCTTCACGCTGCTCTTGGGGTCCTCAGCCGGTTTGATCGGTGGCTTGGCCCTCGCCTTGGTGTTCAACGCCTTCATGTGGATGATCTCCCCCTACCTGCTCCTGGGGATGTACAGGCTTAGGGAGCTCAAGAGGAGCGATATCCCTTGGCTCCATGATACGGTGCAATTCCTAGCGGAAAAGAGCGGCCTTAAGATGCCAAAGCTTTACCTAGCTCCAATAAACGTTCCCAATGCCTTCGCATTTGGGAGCCCCATCTTCGGTTACGGTGTTGCCGTGACGGAGGGGCTGCTCAGGAACCTCGGCAAGGACGAGGTGGAAGCTGTCATAGGGCACGAGATAGGCCACATAAAGCACAGGGATATGCACGTGATGATGGTAGCCACAGCATTGCCATCCGTCTTCATGCAGCTGGGCAGATGGATCATGGTCAGCTCGATGTACTCCCAAGGTGGGAGGGACAGGGGGAACAGCGGCTTTGCTCTCCTGCTGGGGAGTCTCCTGATGGTGGTGGGCTGGCTCCTCTACCTCCTTGCCCTCAGGTTGAGCAGGCTCAGGGAGTTCTATGCGGATGCCCACTCAGCTATGACAGTTGAGAGGGGAGCTGAGAAGCTCCAGAGAGCTCTAGTGAGTATAGTCAGGAGCACAGATCCGAGGAGAGGGGAGCAGCTCGTTGCGGCGAAGGCCCTCATGATATCCGATCCTACCGCTAGCTACAGCGAGATAAGGGAGTACATGGAGAGGGAGCCCTCCCTCTTCGAGAGGATAGCGAACCTCTTCTCAACGCACCCCAGGATAGAGGAGAGGTTGAGGAGGCTCGAGGAACTTAAGGCCCTCTACCCCTAACTATAAATTTTTTAACTTAATAGGGATGAGCTCCCGCGTGGAGAGGATAGCCATACCCTCGAAGGGTCCTGAGGGGCTCGAAGCACCTGCATTCGGCCAACCGATATACGCTCCATTCTTCACCATAGTGACCGTGGAGGAGGGTGAGGTGAGGGAGGTCGAGGTTATAAGGAACCCGGCCTCCACTCTGCTCCCCTACAGGGGGCCTAGCCTGGCTTCTTGGTTGAAACACATGGGTGTCAACGTGGTCGTCTCGATCTCCTTTCCGGAGGACGTGATAAGCAGCCTGATCTCCTGGGGGATAAGGCCCGTCTTCGCTATGGGGAGGAAGGTGAGCGAGCTATTGGAAGCATACCTCTCAGCAACTAAGTGACCACCATCCTGTGCGCTCCGGCTCAGCTCTACGTAAACTCAGGGGATGCTCGCACATAGCGATTGAACGCCCATCCGGGATCCTAGGAGACTCGCGAAGACTTACTCCACGGGATTTGGCGATCTCTAATCATCTGAGATGAACTATCTCCTTCTCCTTTTCTTGCTCACGGGCTTACTGTACTTCATCAGGAGCGACACCACGTTATTTACGCACTCGATATCATCGCAGAGCTTAGCTAACTCTAGGAACTCCCTAAATCCGAATTCAGTGAAGATATGGGACTTCTCAGCAACGTAGTTAGAGAACCTCTCA
>CALJEO010000136.1 GCA_938073845.1 uncultured archaeon | reverse complement strand
GTTGACCTCGTTCTCGGATATCAGCCTCATCTTGATCCCTCCCCCTCTGATCCTCACGATCTTAAGTCTCCTATCTCCTATTGTCGTGAAGGCTGGTGATCTACCTGCTTCTCTCTTCCTCTTACCTCTGCTCACTCTTATCTTACCGCCCGTGGGCTTCCTGCCACCGGGCATCACGGGACCGTGGTAGTAGTACGGCATGCTTTGACCCCTCCGTCACGTTCACGAGGTCCATTAAAAAAGTTGAGTAAGAGGGAGAACATCACGGAACCTGATATGAGGGAGAGATCCAGTTGAGTCAGTCCTATCTCGGTCCTCGTTATCAGGAGGGGCCATACGATGGGATATGAAGTATAATCCTCCTCTAGGAATCTCCTGTAGGAGTAACCGGAGAACGATCCCAAGAGGAACGATAGAAGGAGCATCCCGAGGAAGCCTAGGTCAACTAGCATGCCAACGAATATCGTTGGGGTTATCCCGAAGTCCTTGCCGAAGATCCCCCTCCCTATCGTCTGAGAGGGATGCAAGGGTATTGAGGTAAGCCAGAAAGGTTCCATCGGAAATGGTTTCAGGAAGGAGGGAGCTAGCTCCTTCGAGTAGTAGTAAGTGGTGCTCAAGCGGAAGAGAGGTCTCTCCAGGGCTGGGATTTTAAGTTCTGTTCTTAAAACATCCACCCCTATGTAAAGGAGCGGCATTGATGCCAGGATCAGATAAGATATCTTCCTATTCCTTCTAGAGAGGATTAGGAACGTGGAAAGCACTATAAGGATGGCATCAGCTCTGAATCCATGAAGCAGCATTAGGAGTACGCTTATAAGCGAAAATGAAGCTGAAATTACCTTTTTATTGAGCTCCAGTAACCAATTGAGGATGCTGGGATAGGATATGAAGATCAGGAACATACCGAAGGCCCCCTCGAGAGGTATGCTGGGAGATGACCTCAGCTCGCCTATGCTAGGGGAGCTCAGGTAGGAGTGGATCACGAAGGAAGATCCCACGAGAAAGGTGAAGATGGAGTATGTGGGAGCTTTCACCCTCTTAAGTTGAACCAGCAGGGAGGAGATGTTCGCTACAGCTAACCATGAGAAGGATATGAGGATGGAGAGGTGACCACCTATCCTATGGAAGGAGAAGAGTATCACCAAGAACACGACTACCTCCGAGACTATTAGGATGCAGAAGGGTCTCTTCTCAAGTCTTTTTGATAGAAAGGTTCCTAAGGTGAATGATATCATACCCGATAGGGATACCGCGAACCACTCCGTTGAGAAGCCGAACCTCATCGTACCCAGTATTAAGATCAGCGTGAGTACGCCCGAGATACCAGTAGATGGATGCAAAAAGATCTCATGAGCTCTCATTTCCGAGGCCTCAACGAGAGCACTACTATTAAAGCCGAGAGCAGGAGGTAGATGTAAACGTTCAGGTCCAGTATGCCGGTCTCGATTCCCACCATCATGTAAGAGTACATCACAGCGTAGGGGCCCAGTAAAGGTCCGCTCCTCTCCGAGAACCTCTGGGAAAGAGCTAATATGTAGGAGTACATCAGGCTCATGAGCAGGGCCCCTATCAATCCCCAGTCCAAGAGAGGCCCCCCTATCAACGTGGCTGTAGTCGAGACGTCCGTCCTCCCCATTGTGTACCTACCGATGAGGTTCCTAGGGCCGTATCTCGGACCGCTTATCAATCCTAGAGAGGAAATCGCTGCTAAGTGAATGTAGCCGTTAGTTACCGGCCTCATCCCGTAGATCCTGACCATAGTATCTAGGGCGGCGACAGTTATGGTGGGCCTGTAGAGAACTGAGAGTAGGGGATTCTGGACGAGTCCCGTTGCCATGGACCTGAAGGTTCCGATACCAACGAAAGATATGGCCGCTAGGAGCAAAGCCGTGATGATAAATCCCCTCCCAATCATCCTCCTCTTGTAGAGGACCAGGGCCACGGCTAGTAGGTAGGCGATCATTCCCGTCCTGAATGCGAGGAGTAGGGAGGGTATGAAGCCTAAGAGGGAGAAAGCTATCGCATCACACTTCCTCAAGTTCGAGGAGGAGAGGATGAAAGCGGCCCCAGGGATCGTGGTCCAGGAGAGGTAGTTGAGGACCGGGGAGAGGTTCCTCCTCACCTGCTCGTCGAGTAACGGTATTCCCCCGACTTTCGCTAACTGCACTACGAATGAAGCGTAGCCTATCAGGAACATGGCAATGCCCAGCAGCAGCACCACTCCCCTAGCGTTCCTCACCTCCAGGTCCTCCTCAGCTCTCGCGAGGGTGATCCCTAGGAGCATGGATAACAGGGTGAGGAAGAATAACAGGAAGGTGACCTCGGAGATCCTAACCAAGGAAAGCATGAAGAAGAGCAGGAATCCTAAGGGGAGTGCGAATGGTGAGAAGAGTAGTTCGAGTAGTCGATTGACGATGATGCTCCCCTCTCCATGCTTCTGAGGTCTAGCGGATCCAGATATTTTTCCAAATAAACTACAGAACTTTCTAAACGATCCCACGATGTATGAACCCTCATAGGATCCGCTCAGGATCTCGTAAAGGGAGCGTATGGACCTGTAGGTGCAGCTCTCCCTAACGAGCTTTGAGAGATTGAATTTAAGCTTCCTCCCTAAGAGGGAGCTTCCAGCCGCTCTTATAAGTATGGATAGCAACAAAGGAGACACCTAAGGCTTAACGATGTAAGTGAGCTTTGATACGTCCATGACGTTAGAGTACTTCCTCGCGTTGCTCAATAGCTCAGCGTAAACCGATACCCCGGTGAGCGGCCTCTCAGTACCTATGAATACATATCCCTCGCCGAGGATGGCCCACTCATATGTTATGTTGAGCTCCCTCAATATGGAATCCACCTTCCTCAAGTCCTCCGTCGTGAGGAAGTTCCTCTGCGTGTAGTCGAATATTATCGTGATGTAGGAATCACCGAGCGAGAAGTAAGGGTAACCCCATGGTATCCTGTTGTAAATCGTGTCCCTAAGTGTCCTGTAGATGAAGGCGTTTGGCTTGAACCCGGGAACGCTGAGGACCAGGGAGGACCTTATCACCACGCTCTTAACACCGTAATTTCCCGCGATGTCTCTACAAATATTTTCTAATTTATCGGCTATATCAGATAAACTACTTCCGTTAATTTGATTTGTATAAATTCTTATTACTGAAGGTGTTTCCGTCATAAAAGTTATCTTGGTTGCTGCTATATCCTCCACGTAAGCGTTGGGCCCACCTATCGTGACCCTGCTACCCTTGTACCAACCTATCAGCTTGGTCTCATAGGCCCAGGTTATCAGGACATCGTCGTGAAACTCCGTCGAGTTAACGGTCCAGGTACCA
>CALJEO010000135.1 GCA_938073845.1 uncultured archaeon | reverse complement strand
TTCGCCGTGTCAAAGGCCCAGAGCCTGTCCCTTTCTACATAAATCATTGTCCCAGTTTTCTTCTTCCACAAATCATGAGCCATCAACCATGTGTCATCAGCGTTGGACCATCGACCCCCGAGATTCCCAGAACGTTTAACCCTAGGCTAAGGAGCTCACTGACGATCCTCTTGTTTATCAGGGACATCACCATCACGTATACCTCCAGCTCCCTCTCGTCCGTGTACCTGCTCCTCACCCCGGAGGGCGATGTGACGAACCTCGGCTCTATGCCTAGCTTCCTCGAGACCTCGCTCACCTCATCCCCACCCCCGTGGACGAGGACGAACTCATGGTTAGCGAGGTCCTCAGCTATCCTCCTCAGGTTCCTCAGGGTCCTCCCACCCAGCTTAACCAGGATCAAGGGGATCGCCTCACGGCCTGAGGGGAGGGATCAGCAATCCCTCCCTCTCATCGAAACCCAGCATCAGGTTCATGCACTGTACCGCCTGACCGGAGGCTCCCTTAACCAAGTTATCTATCGCTGAGAAGCAGGAAGCTCTACCATCATCCACTGAGCAGCCCAAATCGGCGAAGTTACTTCCCAAGACGTTCCTCACATCCGGGTAAGTCCCCCTAGGCATTATCCTGATGAACGGCTCTCCCGCGTAGAGACTCACGAGCTCCCTAATGAGGCCCTCCTCATCGACCTCGATCAGGGAGTGGACGCTCGCGTAAGAACCCCTCACGGAACCGACGGAGTGGGGTACGATGCTCACCCTGACGTCCCTCCCTAAGATATCGGCTAAGGCCTGCATCACCTCAACCTGGTGCCTATGACCCGAGGCAGAGTAAACCCTTATTGCGTGACTCCTCTCAGGATGGTGAGTTCCCCTCGATGGCTTTGATCCTGCCTCGCTGCTCCCTACCTTCAGATCAGCTATCAGGTGGCTCGCTCCTAATCTAGCCAGGGGAGCTGAGGCGAGGAGGGTGGACGTGGCGTTGCAGCCGGGAACGGCCACCAGCTGGGCCTCCCTTATCCTCTCCCTGTTGAACTCAGGTATCCCGTAAACAGCTCTCCTCAGCAGATCAGGGGCGGGATGCTCCCAGCCGTACCATCTCCTGTAGAGCTCCGGATCCTTCAGCCTGAAGTCCGCGCTCAGATCTATTACCCTCCTGCCTCCCTCAAGGAGCTCTGGCACTACTACCTTGGAAACCCCGTGGGGGAGGGAGAGGAAGGCTAGCTCATAGTCCTTCCTCATCGCCTCATCGATTGAGGAGAAGCTGAGCCTCAACAATCCCCTGAGGTGAGGGTGGACCAGGTGTACTGGCTTGCCTGAGTGTTCCTTTGATGTCGCGGCCACCACATGAACTCCCCTATGGTTGAGGAGTATCCTCAGGAGCTCGCCACCTGTATATCCTGATGCTCCGAATATCGCTATTCTCAGTACGAATCACCTAAATGCTTAGTGACCTATCTGTATAATTTAAACATTTCTTCATTATATTCGTTCTATTTATCCGAAATTCGTATGTGGGATCCGCGAGTGGGAGGGTACCCTGATCACCTGGACATTTATAGCATCCGCTATGTATCGATAGCTCTCAGCAGATCTAAGGGGCTGAGGTTGATGAAAGGGGGCAAGAACGTCACCGTGCTATCGCTCACAACCTTCGCTATAGATGTGACCTTCGGCTCCTGGTGGATGATCCTCCCGCTCTATTTGGAGAGGTTGGGGGCCAGCGTCTCTGAGGTCGGGTTATGCTACGCGTTGACGAACGTTGCATGGTCCCTCTCCCAGTTGCCCGGTGGCTTGCTGTCGGACAGGTTCGGGAGGAAGGTGATGATAATAGTCTCCACATCGACCTTCGCTCCCTTCTACATCTCCCTCCTCTTCCTGAAGGACTGGGTCACGGTCACAGCAGCTGTGACGATATCCTCCCTCTTCGCCGGTCTCCAGAACCCATCTTTCAGCTCCATGATCGCTGAGTCCTCAGCTAGGTTAGGATTAGCTAGGGCCTTCGGCCTCTACAACTTCCTGATGAACCTGGGATGGGCCGTGGGCCCCCTCATCGGCGCCCTCGTCATACCCTCATATGGTTTCGATCCAATCTTCATCTCAGGAGCCCTTGTGTCATCAGCATGCCTGCTGGTGAGAGCTTCACTCCTCTCAGAGCCTTTAACATCGGGCGAGAGGCCTAGGACATTCCAATGGATCTTCCTGCCCATCCTGTTATCCTTGCTGATCTTCCAAGCGGCCAACGGTATGATCTCCCCTTTGATACCACTCTACGCCGAGAAGCTCATGAAGTTCAGCATAAGCGAGGTTCAGCTGATGTTCTCCGTGGCTCAATTGCTCACCTCCCTCTCCTGCCTGATAGCGGGCCCTCTCGTGAGCAGGACCGGCAGCTTCGGGGGCCTAGTGATATCCTTCCTGGCCTCAGGAGTTTTCTCACTAACCTGGGCTTTATCGGGATCTTACGCCGCATTCATACTCCTCTCGCTCTACTACGCCTTCCTCTTCGCTTTCACCGAAGTGGCCTTCGGGACCCTGTTCAGCGAGCTCACGATCAGGGAGAACAGAGCTACCGCTTTTGGAGCCGCTACTGTTGTATCTGGCCTGTCACACTCACTGGGCTCCTATTTGGGTGGGCTGATATGGGAGGTATCTCATCCCCTGGCCCCTTTCCTCATCGCATTCTCCCTGATGGCGATATCCCCGATACCCCTCCTGAGGAGGAGGTTTTAGTGCCACTCCTCCACCTCGTTGTACCACTTCTCTTTAGTCCCCACCTTGGCCCTCTTCTCCCACTTCTTCGACTTAGGCGTCTCATCCAGGTACTTCAAGAGCCCATCTATCCTAGACCTCACCACGGCCTTATGGGACTCCTCGATATCGTACTCATCGA
>CALJEO010000134.1 GCA_938073845.1 uncultured archaeon | reverse complement strand
CTTTGGCTGAGAAGCTACCGTGGTATAAGGTGATGCCATTCTCCTCAGCGTGCTTCTTATCAACCCATAGAGCGTTGGTGAAGTAGAGGTGGGAGCCCATCTTGGCAGCTATCAGCGTGGCCCCGAGAACGTCCTCCGGCGCTGCCTTGCTACCTAATATTATAGCTACGTCAGGCATTCCATCGAAGTCATAGTCTATGGTGCCGTCCTTGACGAAGGGCTGTGGGAACAGGTGTATCGGGTATGCGGCAGCTGGTAGGAAGCTAGCCCCCAGCAGCACCAACAATGCTGCCAGCATGTATGCCTTCCTCATGATGTTCACCTGCCCCCTTTAGGGGGCAGGCATGCTACCAGCTGAACATATAAAAGCGTTTTCCGTAAAACGGTTGCGGAACGTTGCATAGCGTCCATTAAGCCACCATTTCACCCCTATTAATGATTAGGGGATGATAGATGATCCTGGTATTGAAAGGACCAATTTGCCATTTTAAATAGAATCTCTGGATCTTAAGCTAATGGATCACCCCATTCAGATGGATGAGCTCCCTCATAGAGGTTATTCGAGCCCACCTTCCCTCTTTTCGTCGATAAACGAAATAATTTACGGCTAGCCCCTCCTCCTGCGCTCCCTCTCCTCGACGACCTCCAGCGAATCCCCCTCCCCAAGCTCCCTCTCCATAGCTCTTATTATGCTTGAGGCAGCTCTCTTCACAGCTTTAGGATCCCTTGACCTTATTGAGATCACATACTTTGGAGCTCCAGCCGCGTACACATCTACCTCAGCCTCCTTACCGGCTTCAGCTCCCCTAATCAGCACCCTCCTCACCCTCTCCACACCATCGCTCGCGTAGCTCACCACCTTAACGACCAGGTCCTTCACGTAAGTTGGAGGCCTCAGCTGACCCTCAGCTATCGCCCTGAGCTCCTCAGCCAGCCTCTCCTCCACACCCGCTTCAGTCAGAACGGAGGCCCCCTCGTATATCAGGTCCTCCAACGCATCCAGGGGGTTCCTGTAGTACTCGTAGAGCCTCTCCAGGGCCTCCTTGGCAGTGCGATCAGCGTCGCTGTAGCCAGCCCTTTGGGCAGCGATCCTCAGGAGTGAGAGTACCCTGTTCCTCTCCTTCCACTCCTCAAGCTTCTCCCTTCTTTCACCCTCGCTCACATACCTCAGAGAGAGGTCCACCTGGCCTAGCCTCCTATCTGCCCTTATCACCCTCCCGACTACCTTATCCCCCTCCTTCACGAAGTCCCTTATGTCCTTTATCCTCCCTGATGCGACGTGGCTCCTCGGAATATATGCTTCCATTCCCCCGTACTCATCCAACCTCACGACGACGCCGTGCTCCTCCACGGCCTTGACCGTAGCTACCACCAGATCGTTCCTCTTCGGGAATGCCTGAGTGCTCAGTTCCCCCACCCAGCTTAAGCTCGGCGGAGCTATATAACCTTGCACCCGTCATAGCCTCGCCATCGCCTAGCTAACTTCAACGTTTTTAGTCTCTCCGCGCATCGAGATGACGGGTTGAGGTACAGGGAGCTCATCAGGGAGGTACTCCTAGCGATAGCTGAGGGGAAGCCGAGCCCCTCCCTAGTAGCCGAGATCAGGGAGATGGAGGAGAGCCTTCTGAGGGACCTCCCACCGGGATTGGAGGGTAGGGTCTACGCTAAAGCCTCGGAAGTTCTTAGGAACCTTAGGATCGAGCTGGAAAACTCAATGAAGCTAAAAGATCTCTTCATGAAGGCAGTTTACGGTGCTGAACTCTCTAAAGTTGAGGAAAAGGGAAGAAGAGAGGATTCAGGGGAAAGGCCCTCCTTCAAGCCCCTCCACACCACCTCGAGGCTGGTGTTAGTAACGTTTAAAAATCAGGTACCCAGGTTCGTCGGTGTGGATATGAAGATCTATGGTCCCTTCTCCGAGGGTGACCTAGCTCTCATACCCGAGGAGAACGCGGAGGCCCTGAGGATAAGGGGAGCTGTGGAGGTGATGGAGTATGCAGGTACCAGCTAACATGAGGACCTACTGCCCTAGGTGCAGGAGGCACACGAATCATAAGGTATCGATCTACAGGGCAGGGAGGGCCAGGACCCTCTCATGGGGGCAGAGGCAGCTCGAGAGGAAGAGGAGGGGCTATGGGGGAGAGCCAAGGGGGATGCTGAGGAGGAAGGCGAAGACGACGAAGAAGATCTTGTTAGTGCTAACATGCGAGGAGTGCGGGAGGAAGGTCATGAGGAACCTGGGGAGGTTGGCTAAGGTGGAGGTGCAGAGGTGATCGCATGCGAGAGCTCATCCCAATGCCAAGGAGCTACTTCATAAGGGTGAGGTGCCCAAAGTGCGGTAACGAGCAGATAACTTTCTCTCATGCCTCAAGGATCGTGAGGTGCGGGGTCTGTGAGGAGATCTTAGCTAGGCCCAGAGGGGGGAGGGCTGAGATATTAGCGCCTCAGATGGAGAGGCTGGGAGTCAGGACCTGAGCCTCAGTGGGATTGAATGGCCCTTCCCCTGAGCAAGAGGAATGAGGCCGCGTAAGCCGGAAGCCTAACCACCTCACCCTCTCCGTAAGGTCCGAATGCCTCTCCTCTCATCCTGAACCTAGGTACCATGAGCCTCACCTCGACGCTCAGCTCAGGCTCGGCTGGAAGGCCAACGGCATCGTTGAAGGGGTTCATGCTACCGTATTCCTCCAAGGTCAAGCTGAGGGCCCTGAATCCGGTCTTCCCGTGGAGGCTGTTAGGTATCCTGGTGAGCCTCCCCGTGTCCGTGGTGACCATCCAGTCTATCCTAACCGCTGACCTAGCTACCGAGGACCTCAGGGCCTCCTCGAACCTCCTCCTCTCCCTGGGGCTCAGCTTCTCGTGACCCCTCAGTTCACCTCCCATAAGCCTCAGAGCCCTAGCTATGTGGCCGCTCCTCAGCTCGAGGCCACCCGTCGATATGAAGCTTGAGATATCTAAGCCCCTGGCCATGACGTAGTGGGCTATCTCCCTCCTGGCCTCCTTGTCCAGGTGGGTGAGTGGCCCCTCGATCACCCTCACGTGAAATCCCCTATTTCCCGTGTAAGTTATGAGCACCCAGTCCTCATCAACGCCCAGGTCACCTGTGAGCACCTCCATCAGCTTCCTCACCTCCTCCCTGCTCACCTCTATGCACCTCTCGTTCAGCCAGTGGTTCACCTCGATCCTATCCGATCCGCATGAGGGGCAGCTAGCTGGGCTCAGTCCTGTACCAAGCTTTCCACAGTCCTTGCACCTCCAAACAGAGCCCTTCTCACACTCCTCATCCCTCATATCGCTTGAATCTATATCGAAGAGGAGATCTGCCCTTATCCTCCCCTTTTCGCTCATCTCAGCCTCGGGCCTCTCGTAGAGGGAGACGGAGTAGTAGGCATCGAGGGGGGGCTCGTAGATCAGGTACCTCCTGAGATCCTCAAGCTCCCTGAAGGCCATGTGCCTCCTCACCCTTCCATCGAACCCCCTGAACATGAACTCCCTCCTGCTCACCTCCGGCACGTAAATGGTGCCCCTCATGGACCTGTAATAGGCCCTGAAGAGGTCCACTATCGCCTTCATTTCTTCCCGCAGTCCGCGTTGCAGAGCCCCCAGTCCCTCATTTTCTCGCAGCTCGGGGGCTTATACCTCCTCCCAGCTATGTGAGCCACTTGGTAAGCGGTGACCTTCTCCTTGAAGTCGGGCAAAGCTCTGAAGAGGTCCACTATCTGGGATTCCTTCCAGCCGTGCCTCAGCAGGTGTGCGACGAGGGCGAACCTGGCCTGATGGGTCAGGTTTTCCCCTGCCCTCACCCTCTCCACCAGTTCGGAGATGCAGGGGGGAAGCTCCTCGCTCGTCACCTCATCCCTCCTCCTCATTCCGGCCAGGGCCCTTGAGGCCTCATCAGCTATCCTCCTCAGCGGAGCAGGGAGCTCCAATTCAGGGGTCCTCATGATGCTCTCCCTCACGTACTCAGCCAATATCCTCTCCAGATCCTGCCTATCGATGAGGACGTAGCCCTGGGCCACTACCCTGTTGACGAGCCTCCACCTCCTCCCACCTATCCTCGAAGCCCCCCTCAGGTAGCTAGCCAGGTCGATCCAGTCCCCCCTGAAGGAGATCCCGAAGGTGCTGCTGGCGAGATCCTTCAGCTGCTCCAAGCTGAGTCTCTGGCATAATCTGAGGAACCTCTTGGCCTCATAGTCAGCAAGCCTGGATAGGACATTCCTACCGGCTCCCGCAGCTATTAGCTTGGCTGCCACGAAGGAACCGACCTCCAGGGACGGGCTCCTCGGCGCGTGAAACCCCCTACCCAGGACAGCTGTCAACAGCCTCTCCCTCGCTAGGGACCTCACCTCCTCCAAGCCAGGATCCTCGGCCAGGTCCTCCAGGGTGATCCCCTCAAGCAGAGAGGCTCCGAGCTTAGAGAACGGAGCCACCACGAGCTCATACCTGTAGGTGGGCGAGGTAATATGTGATCCCCGCTCCCTCAACCCCCCCTATGGGGTAGCTCAGCTTCAGAGGAGCGTTCGTCCTGAGCTCCAAATCAGCTTCCTCAGATATCTCAGCTGGCTTCGTCATCTTCTCCAGGTAGGCCATGTTGTAAAGGCTTTTCGATGGCTCCTCAGCCCATACATCTATTAGAGCCCTATCTTCCCTCGTTATCGAGATCGCAGCCCTCCCCCTGTCGCTGCTCACCCTGAACTCCACCTTATCGCTATCTATGTATATCTCCACGTCCGAACCCACCACCTTGAGGTCCCTTATGACGCTCGGGATCGTTTCGCTGTCCAACCTGGCCTTCGCCTTGAAGTCCACTTTTATCGTCTTGAACTCAAAGGGCGTGCCCGCTAGCAGTGGGAATTCGAAGGATCTTCTGTATCCGTTTGTACTAACGAGTCTCATGCTGGACTCCGTGAGGAGGAGCTCCACCCTCTCCTTGTTCTTCACCCTCTTCAGCACCTTAGCCAGATCCGTGAAGTCTATCCCGTAGAACCTCCCTGCCTCCGCCTCGAACTCTATGAAGTAGGCCCTGGGTAGGGATATCTGTATCATAGCTGTCTTCGATGGATCCAGCGCCTGGAGCCCGAATCCCCAATCTGGATCTATCTTTATTGAGGCCTCACCTACGAGCGATTCCACTGCCTCAACTATCGCCTTCAGCGTTCCAGCTTCCTCGAAAACGATCCTGTTGGGCATCCCCAACACCCTCCACCATACCCGATACCTTCCTCCTCAGTAGCTCTACCCTCCTCAGCAGACTTATATCCATTCCTGAGAGGTTTGCAATTCCATATGCCTGGATCTCCTTGAACTCCCCTGAGGATATTAGGGAGCCCACCACGTACACTATGTCCTTGGGCTTGAAACGATGAGCCCTATCGTGGTATACCCTAGCCCTCCCAGTGCCGTCCTCAACGACGATGCAGTTCTCGAAGACGCTTATCACCACACCAAGTATGGCCACCTCACCCCCCTCAAGCTCCGCTATCTTCCTCCAGTACATCGGATCACCTAAAGGAAGTCCACCAACCTTATCGGCCTCCTTCCAGCTTCAGAATCCACAAGGAAGCTCGATAGATCCATCCCGTTCGATCTCTCCCTGAAGATAGATGATACCTCGTTCTCTATCAGCCTGACCCTCTGGAGCAGGTACCCCTCGACCCCGTACCTCCTCATGAGGTCGAGCGTCGGCCTCAGGTACTTCATCACCGTGCCCCTGTGTACTGTCAGAACCAAGTTACCACCGCAATGCAGGCACCTTCCGGATATCGGCGGCCTCCTGTACTTGGCGTTGCACTCCGTGCACCTGAACTCCTGCTGCCCGAACCTCCTCAGGTTTCCCACAATGTCCCTCAGGAAGTGAGATGTCACCGCCCTAGATAGCGCATCCATCGCATCCACAGCCCTCAGCCTCCTCTCGAGCGAGAAATGGGCCTCCACCTTATCCGACATCGTCTCCAGCTTCCTGTAGGTCGTCTTTAGAGGACCTCCATCTATCTTAGAAGTCCCTATAGGGCTCATGATCCTCGGGTATCTTTCACCCGCCTCTATCCTACTCCCCACGGTCTCAACAATTCCCTTTAGCTTCACTGGGTCCTCGTACCTATAGCTGGCCTCATAGAACTCCGGGGGAAGCTCCCCAACCTCCATGTTGTAGACCTCATCATCCACATACTTTGGATCCACCCTGGTCACGAGGAGGAGAGGAGCATCTTCTCTGCCACCAGGGGTTGAAGGGAGAAAATCTTTGGAGAAGTTCAGGAGAGCATCTAGAAGAAGCATTATTGAGTCCTCATCACCATCTACGTTTCTCCTTTTTGCTGCATGGAGGAAGGGGTGAGCGAAGAGCACATCCGCTTCTGTGAAGCCGACTATCCTGGCTAGGTTGGCCACGAAGGTGTGCGGGGATATCGTGAGGATGAGCTTCCCCACGAGATCATCCTCACTCTCCACCCCGTAGAATGGCTCAAGCCCATAGAACTTCACGAGGAGCTCATCGACGTACTTAGCCACCGATACCAGGTACTTAGCTGCCGCCCTAGGTATCACCACATCCTGGACCCTCAGTTCGAGTAGCTGATCATCCCTCCTGAGCTCCTCCCCGTTCACGTCGTACTCGTAGCCAAGCTCCCTCAGCTTACTGAAGCTCACCCCAACCTCTGATGGCTTGAAGTGCGTGAGGACAGCGTTGACCGCATCGAACCTCACTGTACCATCCTTGAAGACGTGAAGGCCATGCTTAGCCCTAAGCACCCCCTTCTCAATGGGCTCCGCTACCTTTGACCCGCTGGTCAGTCCCTTAACCCCCTTCACCTTTGAGAGCAGTTCCTGGCTCTCCCCTAGCCTCCTCAAGGCTCTCTCGACCTCCTCCCTTAAGTTCACCCTGACGCTCCCGTAGGGGACTGGATCCACCCCAGGATGCTCCTGGCACCTCCCGTTCACCTGCTTCCCACAGATGGGGCAGAAGTAGAGCCTCGAGGTAGGGGAGTTGCAGATCGGACACCTGAAGAGGGTCGTCTTGGTCCCGCACCCCTTACAGAGCCTCAGGGCGACCTCCACGGAGATCACCCCCTTGCTGTAAGCCACCTCGAGGGACCTCGAGGACCCTTTCAGGTTGCCTACCGGGAAGAGAAGGTTCACTGGGGGCTTCATCTTCCTAGGCTTCGCTTTCTCAGGCCTCCCAACTCTCATCCCAATCTTAGTAGGGCCTTTGGGCATCACCTTGAAATCCAGGAAGTCGTTGAGGAGCTTCAGGGTGGCATAGCTGGGGTAATTCGAAGCATCATGCGGGAGCCTCCCCGAAATGTAACTTAGGAGCTTCCAGTCGTCCTCGTTGAGCGATATGCTTCCCTCAGATACCCTATGAGGGATCCCAAGGAGCTCAAGGATCCTCTTCAAGTCACTGCTGAACCTCAGCTTACCCTGGGAGGAGCTCCTCACCTCCTCTGCTAACTCCAGCAGCTCCTCAACCCTAAGATGCTCCCAGTAGTAGGTGAACTTGGGATGAAGGGGAACTCCCAGATCTCTTGATATCTCCAGGGCCTCCTCGAAGCTCTTGGGATCCTTAACCTCCACTCCCTTCCTCCTAACCAGCCCTTCCCACCACTCCTCCGTCCAGGCGGACGGGAGGAGGGGATGGTTGTTCTCCAGGAACTCCCCGTAGGCTATCAGCACATCGCCGAGGTGTATCACCTCCTCCACCTCGCTCGCTATCTCGGAAGCCTTCCTGGGATCATCCACCCTCAAAACGCTCCCATCCCTCAGCCTGACGGTGGGACCCTCTATCGAATCCACCGGCATCACAACAGCGCTCTTCCCAGGTCTTTCAGTCCTCACCTGAGTTCCGACAGCTAGGAAGCTATCTAGCAGGTACATAGTGGCCGGGTTCATCCCTATGGAAGCGAGCCCAGTGTTCCTAGCCCTCCCGTACCTCAGCCTGAACCCCCCTATCCTGGAGGGGTGGGAGAGCACGGGCCTCCCCATCACCGCGTCCTTGAGGTACTTGTATGATGCCTCGATGAGAGGGCATCCCTGGGCATGTTGCTCAGCTCTCTCCTCCCCTCCCACCTCGATCCATCTCCAGCATGAGTCATCGAAGTCTATCCTCTCCTTAATCTGATCTATGATCTTCCTCAGCTTC
>CALJEO010000133.1 GCA_938073845.1 uncultured archaeon | reverse complement strand
CTCCTCCCTCCCTGCTTAACCACATCCGTGATCACATCGATTATACGCATGAAGCTCACGGGTCCGGATGCCTGCCCGCCGGTAGATCTAACTAGGTCTCCCTGAGGCCTCAGGTTGGAGTAGTTTATCCCGACTCCCCCGCCCGACTTGAATATCACCGCAGCCTCAGTCGCAGCCATCATTATAGACTCTATGGAATCCTCTATCGGGAGAACGAAGCATGCTGAAAGCTGCCCTAGTCCAGTGCCGGCGTTGAACAGTGTAGGCGAGTTAGGCAGGAACCTTAGATCGACCATGAGCCTGTAGTAGTTGAGGAAGTCCTCGTAGTGATGATCGAACTCCCCTCTCCTGAGCATATCCAGAAATGTGGACCAGCTCACCCTCATCTTACGCTGGGAATTGAGCTCGTCGTAGAGCGCCTTCATCCTCTCCAGATGGTGACTGTTCCAAGTGAAAGTTGGGGATAAGTGGTTCTCAGGATCACCTCCCTTCAGACCGAGCTTCCCAGACCACTCCTCAGGGTCGAACTCCTCTTGAGGATGCACCTCCTGACTTCCTTCCTTATCAAATATCTTCTGATCATAGAGAATGTCCGGTATGACCACCAGAGCAGCTATCCTAACGAAGAGGCCCTTGGGGTCCTCTAAGAACCTCCCATCCGGGCCTTTCTGGAGATACCTGGTAGCCAGAAGTCTCACAGCATTAAGTGAGAGCCTCTTATCGATGTCATCGACATAATCCTTCCCTAGGATCGCCATCTTCTCCTTCCTTATCTTCTCCCTCTCCTTCCTGTAGACTATGTACGCCTTAGCCACATCGAAGAGATCGTACTTCATCAGCGCTAACTCCACTATATCCTGTATCTCCTCGACGTGAGGAGGTCTCTCGTCGGTAAATGTCCTGTCTATAACGTCCAACACATATTTAACGACCTTATCCAAAGTATCCTCATCGTAGCTCCCTACTTCCCTCATCGCTTTCTCTATAGCTCTTCTGATCCTCGAGGAATCGAACTCAACGATCCTTCCGTCCCTCTTAACGACCCTCGTTACCCTCATCCCACACCTGGAGTAGGGGGAGCTAGCGCTTATATGAACCAATAAGTAACCTTTCTACTGTGTGAGGGAAGGAAAATGCATTTTGTTATCCGAAGGATCGGTTTAGTAAATTAGAAATTTCATTAAATATGGACTTTGTGATTCTTTGTGATCTTTGCGTCGCATTTAAGGGTAAAAAGAATCGCTCTGCTATGGGAAGATTAGTTGGGAAAGCGTTATTGTTTTTCCAGTCTCTTCGGTAAGGTAACACCTCTCTGCCCCTGATAGGCTCCTGAGTAAGGTATTTCAACACTTCCATCCATTCTGAAGAAGACCACGTGAAGGAACCTAAGCCCCTTGTAGAGCTTAACTGGAGCCGGTCTGGTCCACATGACCTCTATGGTCAGCTGTCCCTCGAACCCAGCATCCACTAGCGTGGGGGCGGCTATGAAGCCCCACCTGGCTATGGAGCTCCTCAGACCGCAGAGGGCTGCTACGTCGTCAGGCATCCTAACATACTCCTCGGTCACTAAAAGGATGGAAGTGTTCCCAGGAACCGTTATCCCGTCATCAGGTATCCTCCTTATGGTGAAGTGGAGTGAGGGATCATCCTCGGTAGGATCTATAACCTCACCCCTGACGATAGGGAAGGCTATCTCGGGGCCTATCCTCATATCCACCCCGTTCTCCCTTATCGAGTCCTCATAGAGGGGATCTATGGATAGCCTCCCCTCCCTTATCAGGGACCTTATCGCCCTGTCAGGTAGCAGCATGGTCGCACCTGGGAGAGGGGCTATGGAGAAATTATTAAAGAGAAAGAGGGACCTTAGATTATCCCTTCGGATCTCATAAGCTCCGCGAGGAGTATAGCTCCTCCAGCAGCTCCCCTTATCGTGTTATGGCCGTGCGCCACGAAGAGGAGCGTGTTACTACTGGCCCCCCTCCTCAACCTACCGACCGTCACGCTCATGCCCTTTCCAGTGAGTCTATCATACCTAGGCTGGGGCCTATCCCTCTCCCTCCTCACCACTATGACCTTCTCCGGAGATGAAGGCAACTTCCTTATCCTCTCACCGGGATCAAAGCTCTCTAGGATTCTAATGGCCTCATCAACATCTACTTCTTCCTCAAACTCCGCATGCACAGCTACTGTGTGCCCATCGATCACCGGAACTCTCACACAGGTAGCCTGTACCTCAAATCCCGCTTGATCCACCTCCTTTCCGTTAAATCTCCCGAGAATCTTCTTGGATTCCTTCTCCACCTTCTCCTCCTCCTCGCTTATGAAGGGTATTATGTTGTCCACGATATCGTAGGACGGAACCCCGGGGTATCCAGCCCCGGATATCGCTTGATAGCTCGCCACGTTAATCCTCTTGATCCCGTACCTATCGTTCAAGGGTTTCAGGGGGATCACCAATATCGTTGTGGTGCAGTTCGGGCTCGTAGCAACGGGTCCCGAGCCCACCCTCCTCTGCTCATTTAAGAGTGCCAGATGATCGGGGTTCACTTCGGGGATCACCAGGGGGACCAGGGGGTCCATCCTCAGGAGGCTGGAGTTGCTCACCATAGGTATCCCCGCTCTCATCACTTCCCTCTCTATCGAGGCTGCCTCGCCAGATGGTAGGGCGGAGAAAACTAGGTCCACTTCCTTCAAGTTCCTCATATCTGTCTCCATTACGGTTAGATCCCTAACGTACTCAGGAACCTCTCCTCCGAGCAGCCAGTTCACCGCTTCGCCGTACTTCTTGCCTACGCTGGTCTTCCCAGTTATGGTAGTTAGCTCGAACCAGGGGTGCCTCTCGAGAAGCTGAGCGAACCTCTGACCCACGGCTCCCGTACCACCGAGCAACGCTACCCTCAACTCATTCACCCCAGGACGGCTCTCAGCTCATTAGCAGCAATTTCCCTCTTATCCCAATCAAGAAAAACAGCTATCTTATTATGAACGGTCTGTATCCCGTGTATGTTGATTCCCATCGATGCCAAGGGCTCGGATATCTTATTTATGACACCTGGGATGTCCTCTATCGCCCCTCCCCAGATCTTAACCATGGCCAAGTTCCTCTTAACTGAGATAGCCT
>CALJEO010000132.1 GCA_938073845.1 uncultured archaeon | reverse complement strand
AGCCAACTTAGTGGCGACCTACATAGGGTGGAGATTCAGGAGAAGAAGGGTAATTGCTTTAGCTCAGATGCCACTTACGGTGTCTTTAATAGTCTCTCTCTACCTATATAGGTTAATAAACTTCCCTTTTATGATGACATTCATTTATGTGTTTACCGGTTCCATCGTATCGATTGTGTTGATGGGATCGCTGCTCCTGAAGATCCTGAAAGGGTGGTATAGAGAATAAATTTTATCCATCCGCACGCGATGTGGAATTTTTATCTCGAACGGTGGTGATTCCCGGTCGTCCTTGACGGTTAGAGTATCGTTTCACATCCATACAGTAAACGTTTTTAGGTAATCGCCCCAGATGAGCCCGGCAATCTCCAACGATTCTCGCTATGGAACCCCTATGCTGTGGCTCACGATGGAGGGGATCCTATGAAAACGAACAGGAAAGTTGGGATAGTAGGATGGGGGGCTTACGTACCCAAGTGGAGGATAAGATCGGAGGAACTCGCTAGGGGATGGGGTAGGGAGTGGAAGCGTTACGCGGCTGGCATAATGGTCGAGGAGAAGAGCGTCCCCGGTCTAGACGAGGACACCTTCACCATAGCTTACGAAGCCTCAGTCAACGCCCTCAAGAGGGCTAGAATAGACCCCTCGAAGATCAGGGCCGTGTACGTAGGTACTGAGTCGAAGCCTTATGCTGTTAAAACAACTGCTACGATGCTTGTAGAAGCCCTAGGTGCTGGAGGACCAAGGAGACTCACCACAGGAGCCGATTACGAGTTCGCATGTAAGGCTGGAACGGAGGCCGTTCAGTCGGTCATCGGGCTAGTAGGATCGGGTATGATAGATTACGGGCTTGCTGTAGGAGCTGATACCGCGCAGGGAGCTCCTGGAGATGCTCTAGAGTACACCGCTTCCGCAGGAGGGGCCGCTTACATTCTAGGACCAGCCAGCGAATCCGTGGCTGTAATAGAGTCGTCCATTTCCTACGTTACCGATACACCGGACTTCTGGAGGAGGCAACACGAGCACTACCCCGCTCACACCAGGGCCTTCACCGGAGAACCAGCTTACTTCAGGCACATAATATCGGCTGCCAAGGAGCTTATGAGCTTCATGGGAACCAAGCCGGAGGACTATGATTACGCGATCTTCCATCAACCCAACGGTAAGTACCCGCTGAGAGTGGGTACTAGGTTGGGGTTCACACCGGACAAGATAAAGCCGGGGCTGATAACACCATTCATAGGGAATACCTACGCTGGATCAGCTCTGATCGGCTTAACGGCTGTGCTAGATCAAGCAAAGCCTGGACAGAGGATACTGGTTGTCTCATTCGGGTCAGGCGCCGGTAGTGATGCGTTCCACATAGAGGTGAGGGATGGGATAGATGCCTTGCAGAGCCTAGCGCCAAGGACGATGGATTACATCTCCAGGAGGGGATACATTGACTACGCTATCTACGCCAGGTACAGGAGGATGATCACGATGATGCACGATTTCAGCGGATACTGAGGTGGGTGGGGAGTATGGTCTTCGTGATAGGTGCGGGTCTCCTTAAGGTAGGGGATCACTGGGAGAAGTCCCTGAGGAACTTAGCTGCCGAGGCGTCGTTGGCTGCGCTGAAGGACGCTGGCGATCCACCCTTGGATTACCTTATCGTATCGAACTCGCTCTCTGGTGTCATAAACGGTCAGGAGAACCTGGGATCCTATGTTGCGACTCACCTTGGTTTAGCGGGAGTACCAGCTGTGAAGGTGGAGGCAGCTAACGCTTCCGGTGCTGCCGCGGTACTCTTGGCTAGCTCCTTGATAAGAAGTGGAGAGGCCCAGAGGGTCCTAGTGGTAGGAGTGGAGAAGATGACGGATTACACATCGCTCGAGGACTCCAACGCATCCCTATCCACGCTCATAGATTCAGAGTACGAGGCCTTCCATGGAGCGACCCTGGACTCTATGCACGCCCTAGCTATGAGGGAGTACATGATGAAGTACCGCATTAATAGGGAAGATTTTTCCTATTTTCCGATCACCATGCATGAGAATGCCACAGATACGCCGCACGCCCAGTATAGATTCAAGGTAGATATGGAGGCCTACATGTCCTCCCCGTTGATAGCCGAGCCCCTGAGCATGATGGACGTACCTGGCATCTCAGATGGCGCCGCTGCTTTGGTAATCTCATCTAAAGGGGAAGGACAAAATGGTAACGCCAGAATCGTCTCATCCGGTCATGCAACGGACAGAATTTCGCTCTACAATAGAGGCTCCCTCGTCGAGATGCCTTCCATCGGAATGGCCTTGAGAAGGGCTCTGTCGAGGGTAGGTGACTTCAAACCTGATTTTTACAGTATAGGGGAGTATTCAAGCGTCTTAGGTTACATAGCCGTCGAGGAGCTCGGACTTGCGGGCAGAGGGGAGGCTCAAAAGCTCTTTAGGGACGGCGAAGCCAAGAGGGATGGGCCTATCCCAGTGAATCCGGAAGGCGGATCTAAAGCCAGAGGAGATCCTATAGGTGCTACAGCGGTCTATCAGCTTGCTGAAACTTACCTCCAGCTGACCGGGAGAGCCCAGGGATGGCAGGTGGGTGGCGCCAAGAGAGCCTTAGTTCTGAGCATCGGGGGGCTAGGTAGCAACTCCGTGGTTCATCTGATGGAGGGGGTGTGAGTCCATGTGGGCCTACTGGGTGAGTGTTCCCTCCCACTGGAGGGAGGTACCAGCTAGGTACAGGTTGGAGGGAGGTCTCTGCAGGAAGTGCGGTCACACGATGCTTCCTAAGGAGGAGGTCTGCCCTTCCTGCGGATCAAGGGATATTGAGGTGAAACAGCTCCCGAGAAGGGGGAAGGTGGCGAATTATTCCGTGATATGGAATGCACCTAGAGGTTACGAGTACTACACACCTTACATAGTGGCTCTGGTGAGGCTGGAGGATGGGACCATGATCCTGAGCCAGTTAACGGACATCAGTCCCTCTGAAGTCAGTGAGGGCATGGAAGTGGAGATGGTGCTTAGGAAAGTGAGGGTAAGTGGAGAATCAGGGATAATAGCTTACTCCTACAAGTTCAGGCCACTGATGAGGAGCGATTGAGTCCCTTTCTCTCCATCCACCTTTTTTAGTTCATGTCGAGGTACTCCCCGATGCTACACTACAGGGGGAGAGCGGGGGAGAGGCTCTCTAGCTTGGGCATAGAGGACTTCGATAGGGTGAGGGTGAGGAAGGGTCCACACGTTTACGAGGGCATACTCATACCTAGGCCGGAGATACTCGATGATGAGCACGTGATAATCAAGCTAGACAATGGGTACAATATAGGGATCAGCATAGAGGGTGCTGAGTTCGAGCTACTCTCTAAGGGGAGGAGGAGGGAGGCGCGCATCCCCGAGTTAGACTACAGGGAGGGCCTACCAAGGGTGCCTATCGTGATCACGGGGGGTACGATAACATCGAGGGTAGATTACTCGACAGGCGCAGTAGTATCGCATGAGAGACCGGAGGAGCTACTGGACCTGATGCCTGAGCTGGCTGAGATAGCTAACATAGATTACGTTAAGTTATTCGCGGAATTCAGCGAGAACTTGACTCCGGATCACTGGAGGGAGATAGCTAGGGCTGTGGAAAGGGAGCTTAAGAGTGGTTCTGAGGGCGTTATCATCGCTCACGGTACCGACACGATGCACTACACAGCATCTGCTCTTGCATTCATGCTCAGGGGCCTCGATAAACCAGTCGTCCTCGTGGGCTCCCAGAGGTCTGTTGACAGGCCTTCCACGGATGCTGTGATGAACATGATCGCTGCCGCCAGACTAGCCGCACAGGGACCGATAGCCGAGTCCATCATAGTGATGCATTCGGGTCCGTCAGACGACTATGTCTACGCTATAAGGGGGGTAAGGGCGAGAAAGATGCACACATCGAGGAGGGACGCCTTCTTATCG
>CALJEO010000131.1 GCA_938073845.1 uncultured archaeon | reverse complement strand
CATCCTGAGCTGAGGGAAGGGTTCAGTGACCGAATCGTACTGGTGGAGGAGGTAATCCAAGGAGTGTGTTATCAGGTTGTTCGATCCGAAGTAAGCCATGTCATCCAGGTTGTGCCCAGTAGCGACGTAATCGTAGCCTCTCTCAATAGCGTACCTGTTTAAGAGGTACCTGTTGATGGCTCCGCAGACGGAGAATGCGGGTCTAGGGTCACTTGGAACCTCTATGCCCCAATCCTCGAGTCGGGCCACCTCACCCCTCACGGAGAGCTTGGATGTGAGCTCCCTGAAGAAGCTGATGCACTCCTCGAGGCCAGTGTCTATTATCGGAGCATCCAGCCTTAGGTCGTACTTTGAGGCCAGTAGGCTCGTGGAGTGAATTGCCGCAACGGGATCCTTCCCTCCCGAGAGACTGAAGAGCAAGGAGCTTCCCTTCCTCCTCAGGACACGGTCCACCCTCTTAAGGAAGTACCTCTCGAAGTGCTCCTCGCAGAGCCATGAGCCCAGCTTAACGTGAAGGGTCGCTTCATTAACGCAGTGGTGCATCATTCCCTCCACCTCAGGCATGTGGATCACATTTATATAATTCTCTTGCCAATGTGGCGATGAGGGGCCGTGGCCCAGCCTGGCGGTCCCCCTATGATAACGGGGGCGATGCCCTGGAGAGGTAGGGCGGCGGGCTCCAGTCCTTGGAGCACTGAGGGGGACACCCGTAGGACGTGGGTTCGAGTCCCACCGGCCCCACCACCCCGCTGGGGGAGTGGTCCCGACGAACATTGCGGTCATCAGATCCAGGGATCCCAGGGTGAGGGAAGCGGTAAGGTACACCTTAGACTCATTGGGCCTCTTCTGGGAGGAGGTACACGAACCAGATCCGATAAAGCACATGATCTCCATCTTTCCGGAGGAAGCGGAGTTCGTCCCGGTGGTGACTCCCTCCGTTTTCGTGGGTAGCACCGCCTTAGCTTACTTCGGTGGGGATAAGGTTGAGAACAGGAAATCCCCTCCCATGCCCTCTGGGTTCCTGGAGATCAATAAGGAGAGATCTCCATTTTTCGGGGATAAATACAATTTTGGCTGTGAGCGACTCTCCAGAACGAACCCCGTCTTCAGGAAGGATGGCAACGTCCTAGTAGGGTACGACCTCTTCAGGACGATCTCCTACTTCCTTAAAGGAGGTGAGCTCTCGCTGGGGATTAGGGGGGTGAAGACCCCAGATAACAGGATAAATCTGGACGCTCTATCTGAGATAAGGGGAGTGCAAGCTAATGTTCCTGTCGTGGACGTTCATGCTAAGCTCCTCCTCAGCTTACTGCTGTTCCTCCATAGGATGGAGGCTCTTCCCTTGGTGCTCAAGAGGATCTCGCCCCCCGGTAAGAAGGGGGCCCTCGCGGTGTCCGTCCCGATCCTCAGAGTGAGGAGAAGGCGGGGATCCCTCCTGGGAAAATTAAAAGATCTTCTCAAAAAGAGGGAAATTTGGATAGAAAAATTAGGAAAAATCGATCAACCCATAACTTTGTTCGCTGGAAGAGGGGAGGACTACAGTCCCTCGGAGATAGGTGAGGCCCTGGTATCCGTGGAGGAGAGCGGTCACGAGGTCGGGCTCTTAGCATCCCCTAAGGCCTCCGTTAACCAGGACACGATGCTTGATGAGTACAGGGAGTTGGCTGAGGTCCTGAGGAGAGGGGACCTGGGAATCAGGTTCAGGATCATAGAGTCCACTGCTATTGAGGCTTGGGATTCGGCCTCCTTCGTCAGGGCCAAGTACACGGTGGTGGGAGATGTGGCGAAGGGATTCGGCTATGCATTAGGGACATCCAAGCCCTTCAAGGTAGGTGGCTCACTTTGGAACCTTCCTGTGCTTGGTAAGGTGAGGAGGGAATCTCCACTAACTGAGATGCTCAACGATATCGTGAGGAGAGGTAGCTTCGTTGTTCTGGACACTTTAACGGAGATGGAAACGATCAGGCTCATTCAGGAGGCCCTCAGTAGGGACATATGGGTGACCACCCCCTCCAAGATGATAGGGAGGCTGGAGGAGGTGCACGCCATCAGGGGGTCCTTCAGGTACGATAGGAAGTACCTGGAGGGGAAGCTGGTATCACCGCTACCCACGAGGGAGGTCCAGGTGATCGTGATAGATCCCGATGGGAAGGAGTCCGTGATAGAGACGAGCCTTGAGGCGAATAAACCTAGGGAGATCAAAATAAGGGTCTGAACCTCTTGGAAAGTAAGTGAGCTAACTTAAGCGGGAGAGGCTGATTCCCGTCCCTCCAGAACCTTTCAGCGACCCTGATCGCGCTTTTCAAGTCCGACATGTGGCCGGGGGAGAGGAACCCTCCCCTCAGCCTGGTGCCGACCTCCCTCCCCATCACGTGGATCCGATCCCCTCTGGTGCTTCCGGTCAGGAGGGACTTCGCAACACCAATGGAAGGCTTGTTCAGGAGCAATCCCAAGTGAGAGGCCTCACCGAGACCTCTGGGATGCATTATACCATGACCATCAACGAAGACCACGTCGAAGCTGCACCTCATGGCTGCGGGCAACAATCCCCTCAGCTCCCTGAAGGCTAGGTATGTGGGCACGTAAGGTACCTGAGGGGAGAACACCTCGAACCTCGTTTCCAGGATCCTTAGGTCCTCATCCAAGGTCACGCAGCAGGCCAAGGCCTCATCACCACGGTAGCTCACGTCAACGCCAGCGGCGACGCTAACATCACTGAGCTCCTCCAAGGAGATCTTAGCTGCTAGCTTAACTTGATCGGAGGCCATCACTTTGAACACTGGCCAGACATCTATATCTGAGAAGAAATCTCGGGATTTGGCTTTAGTTAAACCCCCCTCATTCCTAAGCCTCTCCTCGGCCCCAGGTAGGGGTTCCAGATCCGAGGAGACTACCCTCCACCAGGCCACATCGGGCAAAGCTCTAGAAATTCTGAGAAGCTCATTTCTGATGGCTAGAGCAGCTCTAGGATCACCCAAAGCCTCAGCTATTATTCCG
>CALJEO010000130.1 GCA_938073845.1 uncultured archaeon | reverse complement strand
AGCTTCCTCAGCAAGTTTCTCCTTTATTTTCCTCTCAGCCTCTCTACTGCTTTCGAGAGTAGCCTCAAACCTCTTCCTTATCTCCTCCTGTATCGCAGCCATATCAGCCCTCAGTATATCCATCTCCTTGGTGAGCTCATCGACCCTCTTGCTCCTCCCCTCGATTTCCCGAGTTAGTAAATCTATTTCCTTATTAGCTCCCTCCAGCTCATCTCTCTTCCTGGAGATCTCGTCATAGAGGCTATTCAGCTCCTCCTTTATCCTCCCTATCCTCTCCCCGGCGTCCCTGACGAAGAACCTCCACCTCTCCATCTCGGTCATTAGCTCCAGTATTCTCCTCTTCAAAGACTTAGCTTTATTCAAGTTCTGAAGCATGGCTTCGTACTGGCTTATCTGCATCACTAGATCTCTCTCCTGGTCCCTGTTCAGGGGCAAGGTCTCTATCTTCCTCTCCAGCCTCGCTATCCTCCTCCTGAGGACCTTCTCGGGGATTCCCACGGAGCTAACGAGGTACTTATATTCCTCCTTCAACCTGAGGACCTGATCCCTGACCTCCCTGAACCTCTCTAGGGCTTCACCTCTCTCCTCCCTCGCCTTAGCTAGCTCATCTTGAAGCGTTCTCTTTCTCTCAATCAGGCTCCTGAAGGTCTCCCTCTCCTTCCTGATCTTGTCGATGAGCTCCGATCTCCTCGCCCTCAGTGCCCTCAGTTCCTCGATAAGGGATCTCCTGCTCTCCTTGAGTTCAGAGAGCCTACTCCTGAGCTCATTTTCCCTCTGCCTTAAGGCACCTGTGGGCTCGCTCAGCACAGTCATGTGGTCTCCTCCTTCTACCCGATCTCAAGCGTGACATTAGCGATAGGCAGCCCTCTGCTTAAAAATTATTCGGTCCACGTATACTTTAAAAGGAATAAGTATAAATGAGATTTTTAGTTAAAGCTAATGAATAGAACCTCGTCAATAATGATAGTATATTTACTTATTTACCGTAACATATGAAATTTTTAATGAAAAAAGGGACGGACCTCCCTCCGGTAAGGTTTAATTGATCGATGGCATCTGGAATTTATGCTCGTAGATAACGGGATGAGGGTCCTTTGGCTAGCCCGAACTGGCTGGATGCAATCGGGTGTTCCTAATTGCCTTGCTGAGACCGTGGCTCAACACACGTTCATAGCGTCCCTGATAGCCTTAGATCTCTTCCCGAAGATCAGGGCGAGCGGTAGGACCCTCAACGAGGGCAAAGTGCTGAAGATGATATTAGTGCACGATCTCGCTGAGGGCGTGAGCGGAGACCTCCCGAAATGGGCAAAGGATTTGATAGAGAGGGAGGAGTTGGAGGAGGAAGCCATATCCAGGATGAACCTATCCGAGGATATATCTACGATCCTCCGGGACTATCTGACGATGGGAAGCTACGAGGCGAAGGTAGCGAGGCTCGCTGACCTCATGGCGACTTGGAGGATCGCCATATACTATAAGCAGCTAGGTTATGATGTGGATGAGATCCTCAGGAGCTCTCAGAGGGAGTCCATTGAGCTCGCCAAGAGGCTGGGGATACTCATAGAGGAGGGTTAAACTTCCAGGATATCGTCGTACTTGGGGGAGGATCCAGGAAGCTTATAGTAAGGCTCCCTGATTCTGAGGAACTGCTTGAACCTCTCTAGTATCTCCTCATCACTCCCTCCCCTCCTAATCACGCTCAGGAAATCGACTAAGTTGTCCTCCCTAGCTATGCAGGGCTTGAAGAACCCATCATGAGTTACCCTAGCCCTCACACAGTTCATGCAGAAGATGGGATCCCCGCTACCCCTGACGAGTTCCACAATGGTTCCATCATCCAAATGGAATATAGGCCTTTTGTGGAGCTCCCTGATCTCCTTGCTCACGGATATCCTCTCAAGCTCCCTCTCGAACTCCTCAAGTGAGTAGTAGTAAGCTTTAAGCGAGGGATCTCTCCCCAGCAGCTCTATGAACTGGACCCTCAAACCCCTCTTCCTGGCGAACTCCACCATGTCCCACAGCTCCCCTTCATTGATTCCCCCAAGCACGGTGAAGTTGATCTTCAAGGGAGCGAGTCCCCATCTCAGAGCCTCATCTATTCCCTCAGTCACCCTATCTAGCCCATCCACGCCTGTTATCCTAGTATAGACATCCCTTTTTAGGGAGTGAATGCTGACGTTCACCCTATCTAGCCCGGCTTCCTTCAAAGACCTGGCCCTCTCCCTGAGGAAGAAACCGTTGGTCACCAAGCTGACCTCCTCCACGCCCGATGACCTGATCTCCCTTATCACGTCCTCCAAGTCCGCTCTCATCAGGGGCTCCCCTCCGGTGAGCTTAACCCTCCTCACACCGTGCTTTGAGAGGATCCTCACGAGCCTCCCGAACTCCTCGGGTAGCATCTCGCTACCGCTCAAGTAGTGCCCTTCCCTGTGGCAGAAGAAACAGCTATAGTTACATGAGTTCGTCACGGATATTCTGAGATCCGTGACGGGCCTGCCCCACCTATCTATCAACAACGGACTTCACCTTCCTCTCGACGCGTAGCTCCTCTATCCTAGTGTGAGGGTAATTCCCGCTCTCATCCTTCTCCAGGTACTTCACCATATCCCATATGTTGAGGAGCGCGGCAGCTGCCCCATTAAGAGCTTCCATCTCAACTCCCGTCTGAGCTACAGCTTTGACCTCCACGCTCACCTCTATGTAATCCTCCCCGATGATGAAATCCACGTTAACGGAGGTCACCTCAATCGGGTGGCACAGAACTATGTTCCTAGGGGTCTCCTTAACCGCTTGGACAGCGGCCACCCTAGCCACCGTGAGTACGTCTCCCTTCCTCACCTCCCCGGCCCTCACCCTCTCGATGGTCTCCCTCCTCAACCTTATCCTTCCCCTAGCGAGCGCCTCCCTGTGAGCCTCAGGCTTTCCAGTGATGTCCACCATCAAATGCCCTTTCACCTGACAACGGGGGAGTGAGAACGCTTAAACGTTTTCGGTCCCGTGGATAAGGGGAATTGAATCCACTGGCCCTCACTCTATGCTAGACCCATCTGCCTCTCCCGTCGGAGAAAATCTCCTTCTTCCATATAGCAGCCCTTCCCTTCACCTCATCCACTATCCACATCGCGGCCTCGAAGGCCTCCCTCCTATGGGCGGACCTAGTGACCACGAGGAGCGCTACCTCCCCAGCCGGCACCTCCCCAACCCTGTGGAGCACAATTGCCTCCCTCAACCCGAACCTCATGATGGCATCCTCCCTTATCCTGCGAAGCTCCCTCTCCGTGATCTCGGGATAACAATCGTAGATGATCCTCTCAACCTCGCCCTCATCGGACTCCCTCCTCACCACGCCGAGGAAGGATACCACAGCACCGACATCCCCTTCAGTTTGCACCTCCTTGAGTAGCTCTCCCAGCTCGATCCTCCCTCTCACGATTCCAGCTCTCTCAAATCCTCCTGAGAAGCTGGGGAAGATGGCGACCACATCATCCCCGCTCACAAATATCGAGAGGTCAGCGATGAGCTCGTGGTTGAGGGCAACGTGAGCCCTGCGTTCCCTGACCATCCTCTCCAAACCTAGAGATCTGAGAAGGTCCTCCAAGCTTCCCTCGAATTCCAGCTCCCTACTCCTGAAACCCAGGAGGTCTGAGAGCCAACCGTAAACCCTTAGGGAGACCATATGCTACACCAGCTCGACCGCTATGCTCTGGGCACCACCGCCCCCATGGCATATAGTGGCCAAGCCCCTCCTCTTACCCCTTACCCTGAGCGCGTTGAGTAAGGTAACCACTATCCTAGCTCCGCTCGCTCCGAGCGGGTGACCTATCGCGACAGCACCTCCGAACGGGTTGATCTTACTCAGAGGAACGTTCAACCCCTTGGAGACCACGAGAGTAGCGAGGGCGAAGGCCTCATTATGTTCAATTATGTCGAAGTCCCCTAAGCCCATGCCGATCCTCTCCAGAAGCTTCTGAGTTGAGTGGATGGGTGCCTCTATGAAGTTCTCGGGCTCCACAGATGCTGAAGCGAACCCCAGTATCCTGGCTATGGGACTGACCCCCCTCTCCTCAACGACCTCCCTATGAGCTAGCACCAGGGCAGCTGCCCCATCGCTGATCTGGGATGCGTTGGCAGCCGTGATCACACCATCAGGCCTGAAAGCTGGTTTAAGCTTAGAGATCTTCTCTATACTGGTATCGGGCCTTATTCCCTCATCGCTATCGAGGGAAACGCTTCCCCTGCTCACTCCCTCGATCTCCCTACCGAAGTACCCCCGCTCCCACGCTTCACTCGCCCTCATGTGGCTCGATACGGCGAACTCATCGCACTCCTCCCTAGTTATTCCCCACTTCCTAGCAGTCTCCTCAGCCTCCTCTCCCATCAGAAGACCCGTGTGAGGATCAGTCAGGCCGTCATGAACCATGATATCAACGAGCTTCTCCCCAGCGAATGAGAACTTCACACCCCACCTCCACTGGGGATGGAGCGCATAAGGAGCATTGCTCATGCTCTCCATACCGCCAGCGACCACCACCCTATTCTCACAGAGGGCTATGCTCTGAGCAGCTAGAGTTATCGCTTTCATCCCGGAGGCGCATACCTTGTTGACCGTGAACCCCGGGACTCGCTTAGGGATACCAGCTAGGATAGATGCCTGCCTAGCGGGGTTCTGCCCTACCATAGCCTGGAGTACGTTACCCATTATGACCTCATCAACGTCCTCAGGATCCAAACCGCTCCTCCTGACAGCTGATTCTATAGCTATGGCCCCGAGCTCCGGTGCCCTGAGCTTACTCAATGCACCCCCGAACTTACCTATGGGCGTCCTGGAGAAGCTGACGATGAACACATCGCTTAAACTCATGAGGTCACCTTGATGTGGAGAAGATAAAAATTAAAACTCTTTCCGGGGGTTCACCGCCTCAGTTCACGCAGTCTCCTCACGAGGGCTGGCAAGAACTCATATAGATCCCTGACTATACCGTAATCAGAGTTCTCGAATATTGGAGCTTGAGGGTCGTTGTTCACAGCCACTATGATCTTGGAATCCATTATTCCGGCTGAGAACTGCTGCTGTCCCGAGGCCCCTATTACGAGAAGGAGCTTCGGAGCCACTCTAACACCGCTTATCCCTATCCATGACTCCTCCGGCATCCACTTCAGGTCAGCAGCTAGGGGTCTCGTACATCCTACCACTCCGTTGAGAGCTTCCGCGAGCTCGTAGGCTAGCCTCAGGTCCTCCCTCCTCTTGAAACCCCTCCCTACCGCTATTACCACATCAGCCTTATCCAGGGGGATGCCCAACCTGGGCTTAGCCCTCCTCTCAATGACATCATATCCAGATGCCCTTCCCAGCTTGACCTCAACGACCTCCTGAATCGGGCCCCCTGCCGGCTTGAATCTACCCTTCTGAATGCTCACAACGGCTGGTAGGGGAAGCTCCTCCACAGCAACGGCCTTCCCCCCTAGGGTCATCCTCTCAACGATGAGTCTACCCCCATCCAAGCTGAGCGAAGATACCTCGATGGCAACAGCTCTATCCAGCCTCTGAGCCACCTGCCCAGTTAGCTCCCTTCCCCTCTTATCACTGGAGAGCATCAGGAGGTCATAATCCTTGGCTAGCTCAGTCAGGAGGTCAAGGAGCGGGGCCTGCTCATCGGAGCTGATGGAATCGCATATCAAAGCTCGCTTAGCTCCCCTCACATCAGCTAGCCTATCCCTCTGGTCCGAGGTCAGGAGCAGCGAGACCTCGCCTAAGCTCATCCCAGCGGATATCAGTTCCCCAGCTAGGTCTAGGTAGTGACTGAAGGCCAGGATCCTCATGATCTCACCTCAAGCAACCCCTCAGACTTGAGGGCATTCAGGAGCCTCTCCAGGGATTCATCCAGATCTCCCTCTATGATTTCCCTCCTCCTCTCCACCTTCAGAGCTCTAAGCTCCCTCAACCTGACCTTAGGCTCGGGAGGAGTTACCTCCTTCTGAATTATCGGCTTCTTGGATGCCTTCATTATATGGAGA
>CALJEO010000129.1 GCA_938073845.1 uncultured archaeon | reverse complement strand
AATTCATCTCCTCGAGCATCCTCTCCCTCTCCCTGATCAACCTCTCGATGTATCTCAGGCTCTCCTCACCCAGCTTCCCCCCAAGTTCAGCGAGCTCCGCCCTGATCGCGTCAAGCTCCCTCAATATCCTCCCCCTCTCCTCCCTAAGATCATCCATCACCATGTATATGAGATGCTCAGCCCTTTTAACGGCCCTGACGTGTCTTTCATACCTCTCACCATCTTCGTAAGTTCCCCAGGACTTCCTCTCGCTAATGAGTCTCACTACCTCCCTCTCATAGTCCCTCAGTCCCCTCAAGGACCTCAGCCTCCTCAACCTCCTCCTGATCGGGTGCTCCGGCTTTAGCCTCCTCCTCAAAGCTCTGTAGATCCCGTAGATCGCTGCCACCTCCACTGAGAGAGCTAATGCGATGGAAAGGGCTGAGCTCAGGGGTAGCCCAAGCCACACCTTCACCTCAGCTACACCCTCACCTGCCGTGCTCTTAGCCCTCAGAAGAACTGAGAACTCCCCTGAGTACGCCACGCTCGGTACCTCGAGCACCCTGCTCATCTCCCTCTCCTCCCCGGGCATCAGCCTCAGGGGCTCCTCCAGGGGCATCTCGTAGATCCCTACCTGAATTCCGGAGGGTATCAGGGGGAAGTACTGCACTACCCTGAGCTCGAAGCCCGTTACGTTCACCTCAGCGTTGCCATTGTTCCTCACCACCACCTTAACCTGAACCCTATCCCCCGGGCTCACGACGAGCTCGTTGGGGTAAACGCTAACTGATATCTCGGGTTGGGCTGAGCTCAGGCAGAGCGGAAGGAGGATCAGTAGGAGAATGAGTCTTCTCAAGCTAGCACCTCAGTCCGTTGAGAAGTGGACCGTCACGTTGGCGCTTGGCACCAGTTCCCTGATCGCTAACTCAAGCTTATGCGTGAAATCGTGAACTGCCTTAAGTTCAGCATCCCTAGGCACTATCACTCTGAGCGTTATGCTCCAAGGAGGGCCCGCTACCTCCAGGGATTCCAGCATGCCCTCACCATCCCTCAGCATTCCCTCAATTTTCCCCATCAGGAGCTCCCTCATCTCCTCCCTGCTCATCCTCAACACAGGTATATCAGCTGGATCCACATGGACCACGGCCTCCGAAACACCTGGAATCTCCCTTATCCTCCTCTCAAGCTCCTCAGATATCTGATGGGCCCTCCATACCTCGGTATCCGACTTGACGACAGCGTGAAGAGAGACCCTCTTCCCGCTCTCAGAATCGGAGACGCTTATCGCATGCACATCGAGTACTCCATCCAAGTCCCTGGATAGCCTCTCCACGCGCTCCTCCAGACCCTCCTCCACCACCTCGATCACGAGGTCCACATCCGTGTTCAGCCTCCCCCTTAGGGCCTCAGTTACCCTCTCCCTTAGCTCTGGTGCGCCTCTCTCAACCCTCAGCCTCAGATCGGCGAATAGGAAGCTCCCCACTCTCCTAGCCCTCACCCTCTCCACCTCAAGTACCTGGGGCATCGTGAGGCAAACGCCTCTCACCTCCTCGATCACCTTCGGATCTATCCTGTCCGTCAGATCGTATAGGGCTTCCTTCGATATCCTAAGGGCGGATCTGAGGAAGAGGGCAGATATGAGGATTGCCATCAGGGGATCGAGCACCTTAGCTCCCATCCTGACGAAGATCAGTCCTAATATCACCGCGAGCGATGTCAGCATATCGCTTGAGAAGTGGAGGGCATCCGACTCCAGGGCCCTGCTCCCTATGAGTTCAGCAGCCCTCCTAAGGGCTCTTGATCTCTCGAAGTCTATGATCATGGATACTAGCATCACACCGATCGGGAGGATGCCTACCTCTATCTCCGGAGGGCTCAACATCCTCCCGATGGCCTCGCCCATGACCCATGCCATCGTAAAGATGAGGAGGAGGGCTCCAGCTAAACCCCCGATGCTGTCTAGCTTCCTGTGGCCGTAGGGGTGAGTTGCATCCGGGGGCCTCATAGAGAGCCTCACCGTTAGGAAGGTGATGAGCGTCGTCAAGCTATCCAAGGCCGAGTGGAGGAACTCTGCCAGTACAGTGAGGCTCCCAGTGATCAGCCCTGCGTAGAGCTTCATCACTGAGAGCAGCAGGGATGCTGAGAGCGAGCTTAGGGTTACCCTATTTACGTCCATCCAGCTTAAGCTTCAACGTGAAGATTTAAGGTTTGAGCCCCCAAGATCTTATCTGGAGCAGGAATCCGAAGATTGCCATCGCTGCTCCGGAGCCTGCGAAGAGGAGCTGGATCAGGTAGAGCGTGCTGGCCGCATAGGAGGGATTCAGCTTCACCAAGAGACCCCTCATCACCTCAGCTGAAGCGGGAGTTAGGGTTAGCAGGAGGCTGATAGCCAGGAATATGGCCCCGGGGAGGGCTAGTGATATCAGCCAGGAGGGCTTTCCCTCAGCCGCTCCGGGAGGCTTGGCCCCCACAGCCCTGAGGATGGGAGGCACTAGGAGTATCACGAACGGGTACTCCGTTATGAAGAACCAGAGAGCTAGTGAGGTACCTAGCATGAGGAGATCGTGACCAGTGATGTTGGGGGGCAGCATCCCCAGGAGGCTTATCACAGCTGTGTATAGGTAGGCCACTGCAGCGCATCCCAAGGCTAGGGAGACCTGAGATGCTACCGAGAACCTATTCCAGCTGAAATCTCTCTTGAGCATCCTTCCGAAAACGTAGAAACCCAGGAAGTTCCCAGGTACTGCAGCTAGGAGGCTGGGGAGGTAGAGGCCCCCGCGCTTCACTGAGTCAGCTATCAGCGTGCCCATGGCCGCTCCCAACCCTCCAACCTCGGGTCCGTAGATTATGGAGAATAGGGCTGGAATCACCACAGCGGGCCTGAACTGACCCCTGCCGAAGGGTGAGACGAGGTAGGAGGTGGAGAAGGCGCCTATCGCGTAGAGGGCAGCGCACAGGCCAGTGGCCGAGACCCTCCGGGCCAGGCTCATACGATGTAACTGGGTCTCTAGTTTAAAAACTATGTAAGAATTGGGAAAAACTTATAATATTATATAAATAGGCATATAGGGTAATTATGAAGGACCTCGGGTTGAGATCGCTCCTCCTGATAGGTGGCAGCTCCTACGCGATTACCCTGCCCAAGGAGTGGGTGAGGGAGCGGAGGGTGACCCCGGGGACCAAGGCTAGGTTGCTGGAGGGACCATACGGAGAGCTCATAGTCTTGCTTGGAGGTGAGGAGAGGGGCACCAGAGCCAGGATAGAGCTGAGGGATAGGGAGGGGGCTTGGGAGATAGTCGCTGCCTACCTGGATGGGTACGATGAGGTCGAGGTGGTCAAGGCGAGGATGACGAAGGAGGATTCCGATGTCCTGAGAAGCACTCTCTCAAAGCTCCTTGGAATGGAGGTCCTGGAGGAGGGATTCGGGAGGGTTTTAGCGAGATGCCTCATCGATTACTCATCAGCTAACCCCATGGAGCTCCTCTCCAGGATGAGGGGCATCATACTCGGGATGCTCTCCGACCTGAGGAGGGCCTCCCTCGAAGGGGATGAAGAAGCTCTCTCACTTGTGGCTGAGAGGGATGATGACGTCGATAGGCTCTACTTCGCCCTTGTCAGGCAGGTGAGGAAGGCAATAAGGAGTCCTGAGATAATGGGGAAGTTGGGCTTGGAGCCGATAGAATTGCTGGATATGAGGATAGCCGCTATGATACTCGAGCTCATAGCTGATAGCTTGACTGAGCTCACGCAGTGTGAGAGCTTGAGCGCATTCGCTGACATCCTCGGTGAAGCTCAGTACCTCCTCTCCTCGGCCTTCAAATCATTTGAGCTGAGGGACTTCAGGGAAGCTTTGGAGGTGAGGAAAGCTGTGGAGAGGAGCTTAAGCGAGGTAGCGGGTAGGCTGAGCGGTAAGCCTTTGGTGCCCCTCATAAACCTCCTGGTTAGGATAGGGGACCTCTGCGACCTGGTGGGCCCGAGGTTCCAGCTTTAAGTGAGCGCTGCCCCAGGAGGGGGTGATTCCATGGAGAGGTGCCTGGACCTCCTCCTAACCAGGAGGAGCGTGAGGAAGTTCGAGGGTAGGGAAGTGAGCGATGAGCTTCTAAGGAAGGTGCTCGATGCAGCTAGATACGCTCCAAGCGCTAGGAACTCCCAGCCCTGGGAGTTCGTCATAGTTAAGGACAGGAAGTTGATCGAGGAGCTCGGGAAGGTTCACAGGTACGCCTCACCCCTCCTGAACGCTCCTCTAGCTGTGGTCGTGCTATGCGACCCTGAGGCCTCCCCCACCTCCTACCTGGTGGACTGCGCTAACGCTACGATCTACCTCATGCTGGCGGCCCACGCCCTTGGCCTGGGCAGCGTCTGGATACAGAGCCTCAGGGATGTTGAGAGGGTGCTTGAGATAGTGGGAGCTCCCGCGAATAGGGTTCCCGTAGCTATAGTGGCCATGGGCTATCCTGCTGAGAGACCCACTCCCCCTAGGAGGAAGGAACTGAGTGAGTTAGTTCACCTGAATAAGTACGGGACGAGGTGGGAAGCATGATCCCTATAAGCCTCTTCCATAACCTCTCCTATCCCAGGAACGCCATCCTAGTTACGAGCGAGGATCCCGGTGGAAGGGCCAACGCGATGGCAGCAGCGTGGCACTCCCCCCTGAGCGTGAGGCCCCCTCTCTACGGGGTCGCGATAAGTCCGAAGAGGGCCACTTATGAGTTCATCAGGAGGAGCGGGAAGTTCGGGATAAACTTCCTCCCTTTCGAGCTCGTGGAGTCGCTTCACACTTGCGGGAGGATCTCCTTCAGGGAAGTTGGTGAGGAGAAGCTCAAGAGGGCTAGGCTGACTCCCGTAAGGGGTGAATTCGGGGTCTACCTAATAGAGGAGGCTTATGCCTCATTCGAGTGCTACCTGGTGAGGGTGGTCGAGGTCGGGGATCACGACTGGTTCGTGGGTGAGGTTAAGTCCGTGAGGGGCGAGCTAAGGGGTAACATCCTGGACCTGGGCAGGGTCAGGCCGACCCTCTATATGGGAGAGGATCACTACATTACAGCCGATCCCTCGAGCCTGAGGAAGGGTAGCATCAGATGAGCTCAGGGAATCCAGAAGCTCCCTCCAGAACTCGTACTCCTGCTCAGCCCTTGGGAGCTCCGATTTGGAGAGCAAGGTGAGGTAGGAGTCCCAGCGTTCAGCGTATCTCAGCAGCTCATCATCACCCAGCCACCTGCCCAAGAAGTAGAGGAGCCTTATGTGAAGCCTGTGATAGGTCTCCGTAGCTTTGCCATGCTTCGGGGAGTAAAGGGACCAGTTTCCCCTCTCATAATAGGGCAGCATCCTCCTGAGGGTCTCCACCCCCTCCGTCAGGACCTTTCCGCTCACCTCATCCCCGATGAGGCTATGGTACATCGCCAGGCCCTTGAGCGAGAGCATGAAACCGTTGAGCACCAGGTCATCAGGGGCATTCGAGTACTCCAAGTAGAAGGGGCCGTGAGCTGTCTCAAGCACGAATCCCCCCTCCTCCTGAGGTATGAGGAAGCTGTTAACTAAGGAGCTGGCTGCCTCATAGTACTTAGGCTCATTGAACCTCTTATATGCGAGGGCGTAGTAGCCTGCGGCTATCCCTTGACTGAAGGAGGAGTTCCAAGGTATGGAAGCCTTCTCCCAAGCGAAGTAGAAGTTGAAGAATGAGGCATTCCCCTTCCTCTCCATGTATCGGAGCATCCAATCCATGATGCGCCTGAACTCATCCCAGTCGTTCCTGTAGAGTAGAGCTTCGGTGGCGAGGTTCATCGCACTTATTGCGTGCACGTTGAACCCCTGGTTCGTTATGTAGACCAGGGGGACCTGGACTCCAGCTGGAGCGAACCTCTCGAAGAGCTCCGGCTTCCTGCAGAGCTTCATGTATTCTATGTCCGCTTTGAGGGCATCTAAGAGCTGTCTCATGGCCGCATCACTGCCCCTCACTTTGTCGAATCTCCTCAGGGTGTTCTCAATGTCCTTGAGGAGGAGATCGCACCTCTCGGCTACCGAACAATTATCGCCCGTACTGTTGTACGTGAGATGAAACGCTAGCGTTACCAATGCTAAGATCAGGACCAGGAAAAGGACCTTGCGCTTCATCGGGCCCCGATCCTGGCTCAAGATAAAAAGTCGCTCCTACCGAAGCGATTATAAGCGGTACATCAATATACCAGTATATGTTCAGACCGGTTCACGGCGTGCTGCTCGACGCCCTGCTGACGCACCCCGAGGGGATCTCTGTTAACGCCCTGGCCAGCCTGGTGAGGGGAAGGGCATCCAGGTCCATCGTGCTCAGGGAGGTGAGGAGGCTCGCTGAGATGAGGCTCGTGAGCATAGCTGGTGATGAGAGGCACAAGCAGAGGAAACTGATCAGGCCCGAGAGGGAGCTAGCTGACCTCTCTGAGAGGTTGAGGGGGCTCAGATCATATGATCTCGAGGACGCCATGGGGAAGGTTCCGAGGATGCTGCTCCTCCTCAGGGAGGTCAAGAGGAGCTCTAAGAGCGGGCATCTGGTGGAATACCTGAAGTACAGGATGAGGGAGGAGTTCTCGCGTGTCCTGGAGGTGATTGTTTGAGCAATAAGATCGTCATCAGGGTTGATGACCTTGAGGAAGCTATCAGGCTGTTCATGGAGCTTCAGAGGAGGCATCCCATGAGCTCGATAGAGGTGTACATCCATGGAAGTGATCATAACAAGCGACAGGACGATGATCACTAACCACCACGGGAAGGAGTTCCTGGGCTTCATGACGACTTCGCCCCCGCTCTTCCTACCCGAGAGCATCTGGATGAGGTTAGCGGCACCTAAGATGAGTGTGAACGAGAGGGGAGAACCCTGGCAAGCTCCCTACGGTTTGAGGAAGGTGGAGGCAGCCCTTCTGGATGCGGGAATAGAGGCCGCTGTGATAGACCCAGAACATATTGGGAAGCACCCTGAGGCTAGGGTAGTGGCCATAGGCCATCACGACTTCTTCGCCCTTGGCCCACCGAGCAGCGAGTGGTGGGTCCTCACCAAGAGGGAGCCTGTGAACGCTAGGAGCTTCAGGAGGTTCATGGAGAGCAAGCAAATGGAGTACTTCAGGAGGAAGGGAGCTAGGATCATTGTAGGCGGTCCCGCAGCGTGGCAGTGGCTTTACAAGCCTGAGCTCATCGATAGATGGAGGATATCGACCGTCATAGATGGGGAAGCTGAGAAGGTGATAGTGGATATCGTCAGGAGGGCTTTGGACGGGGAGGAGCTCCCGAGGTTCGTGCAGGTAGGCGTTGACGGAGTCCCCTCCCTAGAGGAGATCCCCCTCATAAGGAAGCCCTCCGTGAACGGCTTGGTGGAGGTCTCGAGGGGGTGTCCGAGGAGGTGCAGGTTCTGCTCCGTCACCCTGAGGCCGCTGAGGCACTACACCCTGGAGATGATATCGAGGGAGGTGGATGTCAACATGAGCTCCGGTTTGAGGAGCGTCATACTCCACTCCGATGACGTCCTCCTCTACGGTTCCTACAGCATCTACCCAAATGAGAAGGCCTTAATTAAACTGCACGAGCTGTTGAAGAGCAAGGGCGTCTCCCAGGTGGGTTGGAGTCACTTCAGCCTCTCGGCCGTGAAGTACGCTGAGGATGAGCACAAGCTTGTGAGCAGGATGAGCGGGATGCTGGGAGATTACTACAAGGGGGTTGAGGTGGGGATAGAGACCGGAAGTCCGAGGCTGGCTGAGAGGATGATGCCCGCCAAGGCCCTACCCTACGACGTCAGGGAGTGGAGGAATGTCGTTGTGGATGCCTTCTCGATAATGCATGAGGCGAAGGTAGTGCCCGCAGCTACCTTGATAACGGGGCTGCCCGATGAAAGACCTGAGGATACTTTGGCTTCAATAGAGCTCGTTGAGGATCTCAAGGACTTCAGGAGCCTGATAGTACCGATGTACTTCGTCCCCATGGGCCTCCTAAGGGGTGAGAGCTGGTACAACAGGGAGCCAACTGAGGAGCAGCTCGAGCTCATGAGGGTCTGCCTGAGGCATGACCTTAGGTGGGTGGAGGACATAGCTAGGTGGTACATGAGGGACCTCAACCCCCTGGCAAGGTACCTGCTCTCGCTCTTCATATCCTCGCTTAAGGTAGCAGCTAGGAGGTTCCTGGAGCCTCCCTTGGAGAGACCCCACCTCAATCGGTCTTAGCTACATACCTGTATATCTTCGAGCCTATGAGCATGTTGTTCGGTACTATAGCGACGCTACCGTCATCCTTATCTATCACCGTGAACATGGTGCTCACATCCCTGATCACGCCCGTCTCCCCAGCTACGGTCACCCTGTCCCCTATCGAGATGGGCCTGGAGATGAGCACTATGAGACCAGCCAATGCCTGCTCTATCACCTGCCGGCTGCCCTGACCCACCACGATGCCCAGGAACCCTCCTAGGGCTACGCCGGCAGCACCTCCAGCTACACCCCCGGCTATGCCCGATGCGAGGGAGGCCATCCCAACTATCCTCACCAAGCTTCTAACAGCTGCAGAGGTCCCCTCCCCATATCGAATCCTCAATGACCAGTATGCTAGCTCTGAGAGGGATCTGACGGTCATGTAACCTATCAGGAGCGTCATCCCCACTGATATGTAGATCCGGTAGTCCTCGATGAACTTCCCCACATCGGGCAGCAGGGAGGGGATTGTGATGAACAGGACGGAGTGGGCCAGTAGGTAAATGAAGATCCAGAGCACCAGGGAGAATAGGCTCCTCCCGAATCCACCCTTGCTCATAGGCATCACCCCGGCAAAGAGCTGTTAGAGTGTTATCTTAACTGATTTTAACTCCTCTCCAAGAACCTCCACTCCCTTATCTTCGTGAAGGTGCTCAATATACCCACTATCCTGTAGTTCAGACTGTCAGGCGAGTCAGCGTAATCGATCCAACTGCTCTTCAACAATTTCTTGAGCTCATCCATCATCTCGCTACTCCTGATGTTGGAGGAGAGCGTGTATCCTGTGTTCACGACCATGCCCCTATCGTCTATGCTGTAAACTAAGGTGACCAAGAGGTAGCTCTCACCCTCAGGAACGCTCTTAACATCGGCCACGTAACTCTCCTCCCATCTCAACTTGCTCCTGGGAGTCAGGATGAGACCCCCTCTTGAGGACCAGCTGTAGAGCAGGTCGAGCCTGTAGGCCCCCAATGAACCACCTGAGGGGTGTGCGGGTATCGGATAAAAACATTCGGGGACGGTGCCCGTGACAGTGAAACACCATAATTTTAACTGACTGAGCCTCGGTTGAATCGGGTACCTTAACCCTCTAAACACGTCCGAATTTGGGTATCGTTCTGATTGGGTTTAGGAAAGCCCTTATTTGCTACCCCACGCCTCGGAGAATTGATCCCAGCCGGGGTCAGCGGTAACGCACTAGCTGATCTAAGCTATCTCACTTCCCCTCTCAGCTCCGGCAACTTTCCCTCGAGTATGAAGGGCATCCTCACCCTTGATACCAGCAGGGGAGATCTCATCCCCTCCAGGTACCTGAGCGCTATCCTCCTCCCGAGATCCGTCAGGATGAAGACGGGTATGTGCACACCCAGCTGCATCAACGCCCTCCTCCCAACCCTCTCGATGATGAGCCTGGAGGCGCTGGCGCAAACTACGTCAGCCAGCTCAACGTACTTAACGTCCTCCTCAGACACTAGCGTGTTGCATGTGGAGAATATAGCTAGCTTCACCCCATGCCGCTCCTCCAATTCCCTTAGCTCCCCTATCTCCCTCGCCATGGGACCTATGACCGTGACCGCTATCCTCCTGAACCCCCTCTCTATGGCCCTCTTCACGCCGGCTACCTGATCTATCCTGCCCTCAAGCACATCCCCTCCCCTAGCCCTTATCCTCTCGATCACCTCAGGTATTGGCGCTGTCCTAAGCAACCCGTTCATCCTGGCCCCTATCCCCTGGACCAAGCTGGGATTAGATGTCACAACAGTACCAGCCCCATCGCATACCACCACAGCACAGTCCAGCAGGTCTCCCATCACGGAGCTTATCATCTCTGAGCTCCCGAAGGGGACCGCTAAGTCACTCTCAAGGGACCTATGGGGACAGAAGAAACCTAGCTCCCTGATCTTCATCTCCACGATCCTCTTGACCGCATCCCTATCTATTTCCTCTATACCATAAGTTGCCCTGACGTAGGGGCATCTCAAGACCGCGGGATCAGTCAGTACCCTGACGCAGCATCCCTCGACGACCACCCTAGCTCCTCAGCAGAGCAGCTCGTGCATGTCACCCATGGGGCTTCGGAAAAGAGAAAAACTTAAGCCCTAGAATCGGAGGTAGGTGGCGAAGAGTGAGATCAGCAGGGGTGCTACGAGTGTTAGGACTAGTCCGGATACGAAGGACCTCATGCCGCTCTCGGCACCGCACGCATCAGCGACGAAGGGGAGGAAGGTATCCATGGAAGCAGCTCCTCCGCAAGATATGAGGGCGTTACACCCGAGCTTGCTCACTATCGTTCTGTGAAGGGCTAGCGATATCACCTCCCTAAACAGGTTGGAGAGAAAAGCAATGGTACCTGCTCTCGCTCCCAATAGGCCCGTGACGAGGGGGCCCGCTAGGGTGTACCACCCGAAGCCAGCGGCTGCGCTCAAGCTCTCTTTGAGCGGTAGTCCGATCAAGGGCGAGATAAATGTTACAGCTATCAGCGTTCCCGCTATCGTTATCAGAGGGATCTCTAAGTCCTTCCAGCTAAATTCAACCTTCTC
>CALJEO010000128.1 GCA_938073845.1 uncultured archaeon | reverse complement strand
TTGGATCTATAATGACTCGACGTACTCCCTGATCCTACGCATCCCCTCCCTGATATCCTCCATGGGACCCGCGAACGAGATCCTCAGGTAACCCTCACCAGCCTCTCCGAAGGCTGTTCCAGGAAGCAGAGCCACCCCGGCTTCGAGAAGCAACCTATCGGCAAGTTCTCTGGAGGGGAGACCCGTGGCCTTCGTGTTTGGAAAGGCATAGAATGTTCCAGCTGGTTTGACCATACTAAAGCCCCTTATCTTCGAGATCTCCTCATATATCGCGTTCCTCTTCCTCTCGTAGTCCTTCAGCATCTCGTGCACCTCATCCTGAGGCCCCCTGATGGCCTCTATAGCAGCTACCTGAGCGAAATGGGCCGGGCAGGACGATGTGTTGAGCTGTATCTGGGCTATTTTATCAACGAACTCCTGCCTTCCAACGGCGTAACCTAATCTGTATCCCGTCATCGCCCAGGTCTTGCTGAACCCGCTGACCATTATGGACACTTCCTCCGCTCCTGGGATGGATAGTATGCTCTCATGCTTTCTACCATCGAACACTATGTCCTCATATATCTCATCCGATATCACCAGCATATCCCTCTCCATAGCCAGCTTGACGATCTCCTCAAGGTCTCTTCTACCGTAAGCCCCACCCGTTGGGTTGGAGGGAGTATTTATCACTATTGCCTTGGTCTTATCCGTCAACTGAGCCGTTATATCTTCCACACTGGGGGAGAACCCCCTCTCCTCCTTCAGCACAACCGGTTTGACGATACCACCTACGAAGTTAGTGACGCTCTCATAAGCAGGGTAAGCGGGCATTGGGATTATTACCTCATCCCCAGGATCTATGAAAGACATTAATGCACCGAATATAGCTAATTTAGCTCCTGTGGTGACGACAACGTTCTCGGGTTTGATATCTAAACCTCTTGTTTCAGATACCCTCTCCGCTATCGCCTCCCTGAGCTCGTATATCCCGGCCGATGGAGTATATTTAGTCATCCCACTCTCAACAGCCTTCTTAGTTGCCTCTATCACATGTTTGGGCGGGCTATAGCCGGGCTCACCTATCTCCAAGTGTATAACACTCTTTCCCTTTCTCTCCAGCTCCCTCGCCTTAGCAAGGACTATAAAAGCCCCTTCAACACCCAATCTACTCATTCTAGATGCGAATCTAGGCATGAAATCACCTATTATTTATCCTTCTGAAATTTATTAAAACTTCTTCCTATCGGTGGGGGTCAGCGACCCTACTGAGGTCAGGTAGGCTGCTAGACCGAAGATAAGCTCGTTCAGGAACACCGTTATCGTGGAGGAGGTCAGTGTGAGGGCCAGGGCCTCCCCGCTGCTCAGGCCCACGAGCACCAGTAGACTGGTCATTACCCACTCCCTCAACCCGATGTTCCCGGGGATGCCCACAGGGATCAGTATCATTATTATGGAGACCGAGTATATCAGGATCCCAAGCAGGGGGTTCAGGTTATGCCCTAAGGCCTTGAAGTAGATGAATATGGGAAGCATGTCGAATAACCAGTTCAGGAAGGCGCAGAGCATCGTTATCGAGAGCAGGTCCCTATCGGACATCAGGTACCTGAATGAGTTCGAATATTCTTTTACCATTCTGTTGATTTTATCAAATTTTTTCTTCAAAAGTCCCTCAAATATCTTAATTATCTTCTCCATATAATCCTCCCTCATGCTAACCTTATACATTACGTAGAACATAACCGCCAGGAGCACCACTGGTAGCAGTAGCACCGCACTATCGCCTTCCAGCTTGAACATTATGAGATAGGAGAACCCAAGGGTCAAACTAACTATGAATGGAACTATCATTATTATCCTATGAGCGACCACCGATGACAGAGCTTCTGGGGTGCTCACATCAGACCTCTTAGTCACTAGGTAAACTCTAGCCACCTCTCCCGTCGTTGATGCTGCCGGTATTAGGAGGTTCACGAATAGACTGACCCAACCTATCAGGAAGACATCCTTGAACTTCACCTTCCTCCTGAGGAGGAAGTACCATCCTAAATTGTAGAAGAGAACACCTGCATGTATTGAGGCGAAAGCTAGGACCACTGGGATTACCCCTATGGATGCAATCCTCTCTATGGCTGAGCGGAAATCGAACGCTATGAGAAGGGGTATCGTCAGGGCTATACCGACGATTATGAGGAAAATATTTTTCCTACTTATCCTAGGGATCTCCCCACGATCTTCCATACGGATCACGCTCGCTTGCCGTAGAACATGAGACTCATCGTTTGTATCTCATCCCAGTTCGGCATACCGTTAACGGTGCTTGGCCTTGATACTTTGATCGCAGAGGCAGCATTCGCTAACCTCAGGCAGTCCTCCACACCATACCCCCTCCTCCTGGCCCTCAGGTAGACGGCTGCGAATATATCCCCGGCTCCCGTGGTGTCGACCACCTTCACCGGGATCGCATCCACCTTGTAGATCTCCCCCTCAACCCAAGCCAACGACCCCCTCGATCCCATCTTCACTATAACCTCGTTTGGTCCTTTGCTGGCTATTTTAGTGATGTAGGTGAGTGGATCTCCCTCCCCTGAGATTGCCTCAGCTTCCCTCTCATTCAGAAACAACTTTCCGGTCTTGCTGAGTAATGACCATACCTCCGACCTATACCTCCTTATGATCCTCATTCCGGGATCCCATGAGGCGTCCTTCCTCACCTCGAGGACGGACTCCGCTATCTCAGGCCTCACACTCGCCATATGGACCTCATCTGCGGATGTCAGTAGGTCCCTTCTATCGAAGATGTCGGATGGCGTGAGTTCATCATTAGCTCCAACACTCTCTATCATTCTCCTATCCTCTCCCAGGACATTGAGTATCACGACCAATCCCGTCCTCATCCCCTCCACCACCTTGACATGCGATGTGTTGACGCCGCATCGCTTCAGCGTCTCTAAGTATATCCTGCCTAGGTTATCGCCCCCCAGGCAGGCGACTATGTGCGACTCCACTCCTATCTTAGCTGCCGCTATCGCGAAGTTCGAGGCCGCACCTCCGGCGCTCACGCTCGCAGCCAGAGCATCCATCGACTCATCCGGATTCGGTATCCGCTCCACGAATATCTTTATATCGACGTTCGCATTACCTATCGCCACGAACCTCATTTCCCTCCTGAAGCCTTCTGAGAGATATATTAAGGATTTCATCGAAGACAGTCCCCTCATCCCTACTGGCATCAATCACATATGTTCTGGACCTCCAGGGCTCTTCCCCAACGAGCTTCATGTAGTTCTCTCTAACCTTCTCGAGGAATTCTACTGTGTGATATATGCTT